>NC_011890.1 GCF_000022085.1 Methylobacterium nodulans ORS 2060 | reverse complement strand
CAGGCAAAGCCTCACCGTTCCGAGAAGCGGCGTCCTCGGTTGACTCCCGAAGGAGGGTCTGGCGATATCGGGAGGCTATTGGTTCCCGACATCGCCGCTTCGGCGGTTCCACGGCCCTACTCCCGGCAAGGAGTGGGGCCGTTGGCTTTTCAGGGTCTCACTGCGGCGGCGGTGGTTCTCCTGGTGCGACTCGGCGTGATGCCGGTCGCCTGATCGCACATCAGGCCCGAAGCGGGGCCGCCCGTCAAATCCCACCGGCGCTCGCTCGCCTCAATACCCGCCTGACAAGTGAGTAGGCCCTGACTTTGGGTTGAAGATCGTTTTTCGCGGCCAAGTATTCATATAGTTCAGTTCCGCAAAACCCGGTGCCGATTATGGGCACAACTTTATGGCTTTGATTGAATAGAGGGCGGCACAAGCAATAAAACTCGCCGATACCCCTGCACGAGGGGCGAGCCCCACAAAACTCTGTGCTGACAACACCTCAACGGCTGACACGCTGCGCTCAACGGCTGACATACTATGCCGAGCGGCTGACACGCCGGGGCCGTGGCGCTGTGCTCGGGTACGCCCGAGAGCGCGCGCTCGCGCGTCAAACGGCGCGCGTCAAACGGCAGGAGTCAGCCGTGCCGCGAGTCGGCCCCATCATGCCCCCCTCGCATGGAGGGTCGCGCGGGGCCCTCGATGGGGCCTTCGCCCTTGCGACTCCCCAACCGTGTTAGCGAGCCCTTAACCGTTTCTCGGGAGCGTCACGGTGGGCCACCCATGGCGGGATCGGTGGCCCCACTCGCGGCCCTATCGATCCCCCGAGCGGTGGCCCCATGGCCGACGACGTGCAGTGGATGACGTATGCCGAGCTAGCCGAAGCGCTCGGCATTGGAGGGGACAGCGCCCGCAACCTCGTGAGGCGCAAGCGATGGGCCCGTCAGTTGGGCAACGATGGCATGGCCCGGGTGGGAGTGCCCATTGAGCACCTGCAGGAGGGGAGGGGGTCTGAGCCCCCCGCCGATCCCCCCGCTGATGGGGGTAGCGATGGGGACGACGATGGGGCGTCTGTTGTTTCGGTTTTAACAAACCACATCTGCCGTTTAGAGCGAGATCTTCATGCTCTGAAGGAAGAGCACGCCGCCGAGCGCAGCCGCCTCAGGGATGAGGCGGAGGTCCTGCGTCAGGAGCGGGATGCCGAACGCCTGAGGGCCACGCAGGTGGAGGTGCTACAGGCCGTGCTCGATGAGATCCGTCAGGACCGCGATCGGTGGCACGCTACTGCCACGGCGCGTCGTTCATGGTGGCCATGGCGCCGGACGGGATAGCCCCGGCCCCGGTGCACGAAGCCGCGACCGCTCAAGCCGCAGCAGCCCGCTGATGTTCGGCTGCCCACTCACGCCGCCCACCGCGCGAGGATGGCCTCCGCTTCGGCCGGGTCCGCCTCAATCCGGTACACGGTCTGCCGAGACAGGCCGGTAGCCTTCGCGATGGCCGAGACCCCTACCCCCTGCCCAAGCATGCTGCGCACGATCGCGAACTGATCCCGGGTGTAGGACGGCTTACGCCCTCTGTAGGCGTCCTCACGGGCCTTGGCGTGCTCAATCCCGGCCCGCTGAGCCTCTTTCGTCGCCTCGGCCTGTGCCTGTGCCGTCGCGGCCATGAAGCCGATCAGCGCGTCTCTGACGGCCTTCTGCATGGGATCCTTGGTGGCGCCGTCGAAGGTCAGGCCGTTGATGACGGTCCGCACCACGACCCCGCGGCGCATGAACTCGCGGATGGTCTCACACACGTCCGCGTAGTCGCGGCCGAGCCGGTCCACCCCATCGGACCACAAGCATGTCGCCGCGGCGCAGCTTGTCGAACAGCCGGCGCCCTCCCGGCCTGTCAGCAAGGCGGGTGCTGACACCTGACACGCCCTCGTCGGTCACGACCTCGTCGATATGGAAGCCTGCCGCGACGGCCTGCTTCTCCTGATGGGCGGCGGTTTGGTCGAGGGTGCTGACGCGGGCGTAGAGGATGGTTTGCGGGGCTGAGGTCATGGCGGGCAGACTGTCCGTTTGGGATCTGTCCGTATGAAAGCGTGTCCGTAGGCCGAAATCAACCCTAGCGGACGGGGTTTTCCGCCTCTCCGAGCCTGTCCGCTGCGGTATACCTCTGCGGACAGGCGCATGGTGCATGGCTCTGCACGCGCGCAGATCGTCGGGCATCCGATCGGTCAGGCAGCGGTGGGGCGTGGAGATCTGCTCGCGGGGGTGATCGGACAGGCTGCCGGGCGGGGTTGCCCGATAGGCCCCCCGGGTCTCGTCGGGTCCCTCGGCGGCGCCCGCCAAAGCAGGTGGGCTGTCCCGCTGCAGGCAGGGGAGGGCCCGGGCAGTGGGGCCGCCCGACAGCCGCCGCAAGCCCGCCCACGGCCGCAGCGCTCCCCGGAAGCGGTGCTGCCCGGGAGCCGGCCATGAGCCTGCCCTGAGCCTGCTAGGGCCGGCCGCCATGCCCCCCGGGTAGCGGCAGGAACCCCGGCGGCGCCCGCAAGGCAGGTGGGCTGCCCCGCTGCGCGGCCGCAGCGCTGCCCGGTTGAGCCCGAACCCGACCGCTGCCCGAGCCGGCCCTCACGCCCCCCCCCCCCGGGTCCCGTCGGGTCCCTCGGCGGCGCCCGCAAAGGCAGGTGGGCGGTCCCGCTGCCGCTGAGCGCACCGGGCAGCTCGGCTACGGCTCTCCGGCCATGCCCCGGCCCCCCACCCCGGGGGCCTCAGGCGCAAGACACCCCGGCCGCGGAAAAATACGAACCGGGCTGTGTAGGCGTGACGCGCCGCCGCCCCTGTGCCCACTCCGATGTGGCGCGATAACACACTCCCTGAACGACCTGCGACGGGTCGCCGCAGATTTTAGTCAGGTGTAGCCTAATGTTGTCAGATCATTCCACCGCGCTACGGCGCGGGAATTGTAGTGACCTCTTCGTCGTCGTTATACGCTAACTCGTCGCAAGCGGAGCGACATAAGTCGGCTTCGGCAGTAGGTGCGGTGTTTACGCGGGGAATATCATGGAAGATGAGCTGATGACGCAGCGACAGCTCGCCGCGAAGCTCAAGGTGTGCCTGCGCACCCTTGAGCGCGAGCTTGCGACTGCCAAGGACGGACCGCCCGAAATCCGGCCATCGCCGCGGCGCATCCTGTACCGGAGCACAGACGTCAACCGGTGGCTTGAGGCCCGGACGGTCCGCCGCAATCAGGGGATCAGCCAATGACCCCCCGTGCCCATATCGCGGGCCTCGGGCTTGATGAGCCCATAGCCGAAACCTCAGCCCTCCGCGTGGATGAGGCGCTGCGCGCCTTCGACCTCCTGCGCGGTGGCGTGACCGTGACCTCGCGCGAACATGCGGCGCAACTCGGCCCAAATGGCGGCCGCATCATCAACAGCTACCGTTCCGACAAGCAGGCGCGGCAGCGGTGCCGGGAAGACCTGCTCGAAGTCTTCTCGAAGGCCGACCCGCAGGACTTCGTGATGGTCCTCAATGAGGCGCCCTACACGCTGCGTATCCCGAGAAAGGAGGAAGTAACGGGCATCCGCGCGGTCGCAGTTCGCCTTACGTTCGATCATCAAGCACGAGAGCTGTGCAGGATCAATCCGGGAGCTGCCGCGCTCGATTTCATGGTGAGGGTGGCGCAGCCCCTGCTCGCCCGCGCAATCCGCGCGGGTACGCGCCCCTTCTACATCAGCGACCCCGCGCACTACTCGGTGATCCTGCTATGGACGTTCGAGGAGCCGATCCCCGTTGAGACGGAGCGGGATCGCAACGCCTTTCGCGATGAAACCCTCCGCCTCGTGCGCACGGTGCGTGCGGCGGGCGTCCAAGGCGCAAACATAGCCGGCTGCCCACTCACGCAAACGGTGCCTGTCCCCGGGGTCGTGCGGCTGCGCAACGGCGTGGAGCATATCGGGGTGTTGAGCTACGACCCGCGTGACGACAACCCGGGTCTCCCGGAGTCGAACGGCAGGACGTTCGCAGACATCGTCAGACTTGTCGACCGGATCGAGAGGACGCCCCCTGTCAGCCCCGCAGAGGTCCTGTCAGACCTTGCGGATGTCGGTCTGTACCAAAAGGTGAATGACCGCATCGTGGACTGCGGGGGCCGCCCCCTGCACGAGGCACGGCCTTGCTAGAGGTTAACCCGCGAGTATCAAAGCAGTTCGAGGGATCGAGACCAAAAAAGAAGGGCGGGAAATAATCCCCGCCCCTGATGGCCCTGCCAAGAGCCGAAGTTTAACCCACTGTGAGAAAGCACAGAACCATGTCGGCTCAATCTTTACATCGGCTTGGCGCCCGTAACAAGTCCGGTCAGCCTTGGCGGGACTACGGCGATGCTCTGCGCACGAACAAGTGGCGCGCCGTACATATCCAACACGGCGAGAAGAGGCCTCTCCTGAAGGAGTGGCCGCAGCGCGGCGTCCCGACTGCCGCAGAGGTGGAGACATGGCAGCGGCCGGAGCGGGCGAGCATGGGCCTCATCCTCGGCCCGCAGCCCTCACTGCCGCCGGACGAGCATGTAGTCGCCGTCGATGCGGACGTGTTCACCCCTGCCGCGGCCACTGCTGTCAACGAAATCCTTGAGCGGCGCCTTCCGGGCGCTCCGCATCGGCTTGGCAACCCGGCGAAGGTTGGAACCCGCTTCGTCCGCACCAAGACCGCCGATGGCTCCGAGCCCGTGCGGCGGCAAGGGCGGCGGTTCATCTTCGACGGCGCCCCGGACACCAAGGAGAACCACAACAGGGTCGAGCTGCTTGGCCAAGGGCAGCAATCCGTCGTGCATGGCACCCACCCCTGCGGGGTCGCCTACGCGTGGCCCTCGGGGACGAGCATCGTGGAGATGCACCCGAGCGAACTCCCGCTGATCCCGATCGACGAGCTGAACGCGATCATCGCCGAGTGCGATACCGCGATGGAAGCGGCCGGCGGCGTGCTCGTGAGCGGCGCAACCTTCAGCCGCAGCGGTCGTAACGGCGGCGGAGCCGATCTGACCGCCTTGGTGGAGGCCAATGCCGAGGCGCTGCTGTCGGGGCTCGCTGACACGCGGAACGACATCAGCAGCCGCAATCGTTGGGTCATGTTCACGAAGGCGTTCGCTGCGCTCTGCCTCCCGGCGCTCGGTGAGGACCGGGTAGCCGAAGCCCTGTTCAGGTTCACGGACCGGTGGGAGACCGCTCCCGGGACCGCGGACATGGAAGAGATCCGGCGCATCATCCGGGAGGAGGATAAGCCCGCGCAGATGGGCCTGCGCGAGGTGTTCCACATGATGCGCGAACGCGGCGCCCCGCTGCCGGGCAACTTCCTCGCCCGCCTCGACTTCGAAGGCGTGCCCGTCAACGACAACGACATGCCTGGCGCGACCGGCCGGGCCCCTCGTGCGCCGAAGGTTGCCCCCGCTGACATGCCCGAGCACGTGTCAGCGCTGTCAGCCATGAACGGGCGCTACGCGGTCGCACGAAATGGCGGCAGCACTGTCGTGCTGCGCTTCGGGCCGGAAGGCAGCGTGCCGTCCATGATGACCAAGACGGCCTTCATGGACTTGGAGGCGCCCAACAAGATCACCGGGCCTGACGCCCGGCGGCACCCGATCGCCCCGGCTTGGTTCGGGTGGAGCGGGCGCCGCACCTATCCCGAAGGCGTCGCGATGTGGCCACAGGGGGTGACAGGCGAGGGCCTGCCCGTGCCCGAGGGCGCCCTCAACACGTGGCAAGGCTTCGTCAGCACGCCGGCCGCGGCGGGGTCGGATTGGCCGACCATTCGCGCATATCTCCGGGACGTCATCTGCGCGGGCGACCAATCCCTGTTCGCGTGGCTGATGAATTGGCTTGCCCACGCCGCGCAGCGCCCGCACGAGAAGCCGGGCACGGCGCCGATCTTTAAGGGGCCGCAGGGGTCGGGAAAGACAACGTTCACCAACCTGCTGCGGGCGATCTTCCACCCCGCCCACGTCGTCAGCGCAGAACGCCCGGAGGCGCTGCTCGGCAAGCACAACGCACACCTGCGAGAGGCATTGTTCGTCATGGCGGACGAGGCCGTCTTCGCGGGCGACCCGGCTGCCAACAATCGCCTCAAGGCGATGGTCACGGACGCGACGTTGACGATCGAACCGAAGGGCATCGACGCGGTATCTGTGCCGAGCTTCCACCGGTTCGTGATGACCTCGAATGAGGATCACGTGATCCGCGCTGAAGCTGACGCCCGGCGATGGGCGGTGTTCGATGTCAGCGGCGAGCAGGTGGGCAACGTGGCCTACTTCCGTGAGCTATACGCGGTGCTCAAGCCCGAGACCCCCGAGGTGCGAGCCTTCCTGCGCGACTTGGCCGTGATGGAGATTGACGAAGCGGCCGTGCGGCGGGCCCCGACCACAAGCGCCCTCGTCGGACAGATCGTCCAATCGCTGCCGGCGCCGCAGCAGTGGCTTTACGAGCTACTTCGGGGCTGCCTGCCGGCGTCGAAGCCCCTCACCGCGCGGGAGGCTGCCACCGCGATCCCATACCATCCGGAGTTCGAAGACGGGGACGGCGAATGGCCGGAGTTCGCGACGAAGGAGGCTCTGAGCGCGAGCTTCAAGGCTTGGACTACCGGGCGCCCTTACCTGCGAGGGGCAGGCACGAACGCCTTCGGCAAGCTGCTGACGATCTTCGGGCCGCCGACGCAGGTGACGTTCAGCGACGATAGCCGCCGCCGGGTGGTCTGCCTTGGTACGCTCGACGCGGCTCGGGCCGCGTTCGCGGCGGCTTATCTGCGGGGCGTCAACGACGCGAGCGTGTGGGGCAGGGGGGAGGGTGACGAAACGCCGGAATAGGGAGCCGCACAGCCTGCACGAGCGCCGAGGTGATCTGCACAGGCATCGCCTCGGCGCAAGCCATTGATTTTTAAGGGCCCGCACAGGCTGCACAACCTACACAGCCCTTTTTGAAAGCTAGGAATATGGATATAGAAACACCCCCCACTGCCAAAACAGGGCGGCGCGAGGCCCGTGCAATTTCCCGGGCCCAATTTGAAACCCCCGTGCAGCCTGTGCAGGCCGTGCAGCAGGAGTGGAACGCGGCCGGGCCGAACGACCGCCTGAGAGCAGGGGACAACAGGCCGGGCAACCCCACACCTATGCCTATTCGGGGCGAGGGCGGGCGCTTTTTACGCGGCGCTCCTTCACCCAATCCGGGTGGGCGCCCTGCCGTTGCCCCTGAGGTGAAGGAAGCGGCTCAGGCCTACACCCTCGAAATGCTCGCCGTATTGGTCCGCGTGGCGATGGACGAGGGCGCACCGCCGGCAGCTCGGGTGACGGCAGCGAACGCCGTGCTTGATCGCGGGCACGGCAAGCCGACCACGAACGTCGACGCGAAGGTGGCGACGGTGGACGTGACCAAACTCCACCTTCAGGCGCTGTTGGACCTGAGTGCACCTGCCCCGCAGCCGACCGGAGCCGAGAGGGGCGCCCCATAGGGGCCTTTCAGCGGCCCCGCGGTATCATGTCGGCCGCGCCCGCAGGATCGCCGTCCGGACGGAGAGCCGCCGCGTTTCCTCCTTGAAGTCCTCTCTCGCGGCGGAGGCCTTCGCGGTTGGATAGGCCTCGACGGCGGCGTCAATGTCGACGGTGACCCGAGCCGGCGTCTTTGTGCCGGAGCCGTTGAATCCCTTAATGACCGTACGGCGCGCGCGCGAGGGAACTGCCCGCGGCGAGCGGCGATTGCCCTGCAGGGTTGCGATCTTTCCATCGCACCCTTGCGCATACCTTGAGTGCCGGCTCGGCCTCCCGCGCCGGCCTCTCTTTGCCCGGCAGGTGCGGACCGAGCCCTTCGGAGTCCCTCTCAGGCCCGGCCCGCCGCTCGCCGCCAAGAGGAGGCACGGCGACGAGCCGCGCAAGGTTAGCACAGTCCAGCGACGCGCCCGCGAGGCCTCGCTAGAGGCCGATAGACTGGCCCTCGACTGGCGGCCGGTTCGAGGCCCGCGCGAGACCTTCCGAACACTGTCCGGAAGGGCGGATTCGCGTTCCATATACCGGCTTACGCGCCGCTGATGCGGCGATCTTGGCGACGATCGGGGTAATCCGGAAGGTTCCTTGTCTGCGGCGTACGACCAAGTACAGTCCTACCCACGCGGGTGAAGCAGGCGACGATCGGGTGCCTCCGGATCGGCGGCGGGGCAGCACCGTCCCACCCGCTAGCACTCCCAGGTTCCCCTTCAGCCCGCCCGGTCCTGCCGTGGCGGGCTTTTCTCGTGAGGCGCGTCTCTCGTTCCGTACTTGCGCTTACCCGGGTCCCGAGCGCCACTCGCTCGTTCACGCGGGGCGGTGACAACCTGGGGCCATATAGCGGCTGAGTGCAGTCCCACAAATGCAGGTTGCCTAAGCCACTCAGGCGATCCATGGTTTATCCACCTGTACCTGAGTATGGGGAATTTCTCCGAACTAGGCGCATCGGCAACGATGCGCCTTTTTCGCGAAAGAAAGAGGTGGCATGACTCTGCCTATTGTCGTTGCCGCGGCCGAGGCGGCGGTTTTTACACTCGGCTGTGCGTTTATTCATTCGCAGAAGCGCCTGCGTGCCGAGCGACTTACCGTCTTGCTTGCTGCCGTGGCCTACGCAGCCTTTCTCGCTCTCGTGGTCATGAGCACGCCCGAAGATACGACGATGGCGGAGGTCGCGGCCGAGATGGGCAGCCCGCTTCCGTTGCCGGGCGAGCCAAGGTTGATCGAGCCGTGATAAGCGCCGAAGCGCTCAGCGCGCCTTCGGCCCGCCCGGTCCTGCCGTGGCGGGCTTTTCGGGCGAGTTGGGTGTCGGTAGTCTTGGGTTCGGCGGCTATTTCATCGTGGAGCAGCTTCTCGGCCGACCGGCGGAGTTCGGCCGCCTGCCGGTTCAATTCCGTGAGCGTCTCCTCAACCTGCCGCCGCGCTTGGTCGAATGTCGGATCAGCCATGCTGGTTCGCATCGGTCGTGTGGGTGCGATTTGCGACACGACGCCTGGTTGCGCGTCGGGTTCCACCGCGCCGGCTGAGGATCGCGACACATCCCGAGCACCCTCCGATAGCCTGCAGCTAGCGCATGGCGCCGACCGCCTCCGCGACCCCATCCGAATCTCGCAAGCCGCGCCGGTCACCGTCGCCCTGCCGTCCCGGCAGCTCTTGCGACGGTTCCGCTCGCCTCGTCGATTCAGAACCCTCCCGCCCGGCGCAGCCGTTCTAGTGCAGCTTCCAATCCCGATTCTGGAGTTGCCCGACCCTTCTCGCCCATAAGCAATACGGCTCCGCCTGAACTTTGCTTATGGGCGACTTGAGCCGCCGGCATGGCCCTAGAGGGCGCCGGGAGGCTCACAGGCGGCCGCAGCGGCGCGGAAGGCGTAATCGGCCGGCGAGCCGGCGCCGGGGCTCCACGGGCCGCCTGAGCCCGCGCGTTGGCCGCCCTGAAGGCCTGCCCGTAGTCGGGGCCGAACCGGAAGAGCATGGCGCGCCGCTGCAGGCCCTCGTCCGTGCGCTGATAGCGCCTGCCCGCAGCCGGCTCGGCCCGATCAAGGAACCCGACCTCCTCCAACGCCGCGATGGCGCCCCTCACACGGGCCTCGGACAGGCCGAGATCCTCGCGGCCGGCGATGGCCCTGCGATCGATTGGGAAGGCGCTCAGGAACCGGCTAGGCGTGCTCCAAAACCGTCCGAGCCACTTAGCGAGGGCGAGGGCTGCAGCGGCATTCTTCCGGCCGCGTAGGGCCGTCTCAAGCCTCTCCGCGATCGTGCGCGGCAGGCGGTAGGCACAGGTCATCCTCTCGGCCCTCGTCGGGCCGCAGCAGATCGTGCGGAGACGCCGGTCGGGCGCTCCGTTCCA
>NC_011889.1 GCF_000022085.1 Methylobacterium nodulans ORS 2060 | reverse complement strand
AATGCAACCGCGGGAGACTCACTATCCGTCCATGGCGAACCCCTGCGCGCTCGAGTAGAGCGCAGAGCTCCTCGTCCTCGGCGCGCTGGAGATGGTCGAGTTGGATCCCGCGGAGGCCCTCAGGGACCTTGACCGCTGCGAAGCACCGCATCGCCGCCACGGATCGTTGGAGGGCGATGCTGGCGGCCGTATCGCGGGCGTCCTCCAGGAAGGCAAGCCGGGCGTCGTCCGTGCCATGGCGGAAGAGGGCATACTACGCCCGCACGAGGGCCATGTCGTACCAGCCGTCTCGGGGCTCGGGCAGAATGAACTCGGCGGTAAGTTGCTGCACTCTCCGCTCAGTAATACCGAGTTCTCGCGCGGCGTCCGAAGTCTCGCCGTATGCGGGGCCGTTTTCTGTCTTCTCAAAGTCATAGCTCCCAAAAAGCGAAGCGAAATATTGAAGTGAGATTTCTTCGATTTACCCGATCTCTCCGCCTCTCCCACCCGCAGAGGCGGCGGGCTCCGGTCCAGGACCCGAGGCGGGGGGTAGCCGAGCATCAGCGGGCTGCGCGGCTTGGGCGGTCGCGGCTTCGTGCACCGGGCTATCCTGTCCGGCGCCACGGCCACCACGACCGGCGCGCCGTGGCAGCCGCGTGCCATCGATCGCGGTCTTCTGCCAACTCGGCGGCCCGGCGCTCCGCCGCTTCGAGCTGTGCCGACAGGACGTCGATCTGCGCTCTCGACTGAGCCGATGCCTCACGCGCTGAAGCAGCTTCGAGCTGTGCCTCACCCCTTTCAGCCGCGGCAGCCGAAAGGGCTGTCTCGGCATCCGCGAGAGCCCTTTCAAGCCGCTCGATGTGGTTGCTGAGAGCGGTAATGAGAGGAGCTTCGAAGGGGCTTTCAGGCGCGTCGGCTGTAGAGGTTTCCTCTGCTTCGACAGGGGTTTCGGCGCCGTCTTTGATATGCCTCTCAAGCTCGTCGAGAGGGACTTCAACGCGGGTCCGCCCGTCATTGCCGGGCACGCGGTGCCACCCGTTGCGCCTCACGAGCTGACGGGCCGAAGCGGGCTTCAACCCCATCTCCGAAGCAATCTCGTCATAGGTCATGACGCGGATCGACATCCCCATCAGCGACGCCGCCATGACAGCCCCTCTCAGGATCCGGTGGACTCAAGCCGGGTGAAGGTGCGTCGGCAGCCCTTTCGAAAGGGTGTCCGTCGCTCACCTCGAAAGGGGCGGAGAAGCCTGTCGCGGGGCTAAGTGGCCGACTCAGGCAGGTCCGCTTAGCCCCTGCCGGTTGACGCTCTTAAGCGCGCTCTCGGCGCTCTCGGGCCTGGCGAGAGTCCGGCAGCGGCATTCCGGGTGCGATTCAGCGCTCGGCGGTTTTTATCGGAAATATTTGCAACACGAGAGTCGTCTAAAAGGAAGACCAAGATTTGAGCACCTTGGGGGCGTCTATTCCATTTGAGGTGAAATAGAAAAGTCTTCGGCCCCGGGGCGGCCCCCGGAGCGGCCCGGGGCCAACCCGAAAATTTGACTGTCCGCTGCATCTGGTGGCTGATGAAGCGTTCGGGCGTGACTCGCCCGGGAGGAGAACCACCGCCGCCGCAGTGAGACCCTGAAAAGCCAACGGCCCCTGAGGCGGGAACCTCAGAGGCCGTCAAAACCGGGTGATGTCCCGGGGGGATTCCGATCCGGACATCACCATGACCCTGTGAGGGAGTCAACGGGGAGCGCCGCTTCCCCGGACGGTGAGGCTTTGCCTGTGGAACGGAGCGCCCAACCGGCGTCTCCGCACGATCTGCTGCGGCCCGATGAGGGCCGAGACGATGACGCCTGCCTACCGCCTGCCGCGCACGATCGCGGAGAGGCTTGAGACGGCCCTACGCGGCCGGAAGAATGCTGCTGCAGCCCTCGCCCTCGCCGAGTGGCTCGGGCGGTTTTGGAGCACCCCTAGGCGACTCCTGAGCGCCTTCCCGATCGATCGCAGGGCCATCGCCGGCCGCGAGGATCTCGGCCTGTCCGAGGCCCGGGTGCGGGGCGCCATCGCGGCTTTGGAGGAGGTCGGGTTCCTCGACCGGGACGAGCCGGCCGCCGGAAGGCGCTACCAACGGACGGAGGAGGGGCTGCACCGCCGGGCGATGACGTTCCGGTTCGGCTCGGACTACGGCACCGCCTTCGCCACGGCCAATGCGCGGGCACAGCGGGCCCGTGGAGCCCCGGCGCCGGCTCGCCGGCCGATCACACCTCCCGCGCCGCTGCGGCCGCCTGTGAGCCTCCCTGCGCCCTCTAGGGCCATGCCGGCAGCTCAAGTCGCCCATAAGCAAAGCTCAGGCGAAGCCCTATTGCTTATGGGCGAGCAGACTGCAAGGGAGCCCACATCGCCTCTTGAAGACGCTCTTGAGCGGCTACGAGTGTCAGGTGGATTTGCACCGCGGAGAGGCTAGAGGAACTGTGACAAGGCTGCCGAGGCAGGGCTGCGGGCACCGAAGTGGCCCGCAAGACTCAGGTCCAATGTGGATACAACGGGCTATCAGCAGTGGGCATCGCACGCTGGAAAGTGCGTAATCGCACTCCTAGGATGTGCTCAGGTTGTGATTCGGGGTCAAAGCCGTTGACTTTCGTTTGTACTGTTGGGCCGGATGATTTTGAGCCTAAAATATTCCTTGGAGAGTCAAAAGCATTGGCTATGGCAGTAGTTGGCTTTGATGATGAAACAGATAATATTTACTCAATAACTGTTGGTATAGAGCGAATCCCTGGTGGGAAATATGAGCTATTTTTTCATTTGGTAGAGGTGGACTCAGAAACTGATAGCGAGTATCTCTATTGGTCTGGCCGAGATACGCAATTCATAAGGAATAAAGCCGATCGAAATAGAATATTGCAGACAACTTTGTTGCTGTGTGCAATGCTCATAAAGCGGGCGAATCCTGATCAACTTACTTGGTTTACGTGCGACGAAAATCCGCCGGAGCAGGCCCTTGTAAAATATTTTTTGATAATTAGAGTCATTGAAGAATGTGGTTATGAGGTAAGAACGGCTGATCCGTACAACGGCCGCTGGGTGTGGTTCGCGGAACGCGGGCCCGGGTAAGTTTGTTGACAACCTGACGACGGCCTATAAGGGTTGTTGCGAGGAGCACCGCTATGAAGCGCGATGAGCAGATAGAGATGATGCAGTCGGCCGAGAAGCGGACGGCGGGCTATCTGCGCGCTTGGCTGCAGGACGAGAACGTGAAGGCCGCCCTTCGTCGTCACCCGCGTGGCCGGGAGAACCACGACGATTGCGCAGAACGGCGCCGTCGGTTCGGCTGAATTCCGAGTAAAGCTAGATCAAAAGGCCGCCATTTGGTGGCCTTTTTTGGTTATGACATGCATTACAGGCAATAAAACCACGCCGAAAACTAATACCTTCTCCTGTATGGATCGGGATCAGGTTCTAGAAACATTGTATCCGGAGCTAAATCTGGTTCTTGGAACATCCTATCTGGGTCTAAATCTTGCCTGAAAAACTTCCTCTCTTCAATTACCTCTTGCTGAGCGATATACTCGCCGATTTTCTCTAAAATTAACTTCACGAGGTCATCCATATTCTTGAATGTGAGTTTGTTTCTTCTCATGCTAGGGTCAAAAGAGTAAAATATTGTTTCTTCAACTACATACTCATCTGCTTCATAATTTGTCGATATTTCGTATGAAGCGCGCGAAGCTCCGCCATCAAGTCCAAGAAAAGCTATGTGACCTGTGAGTGGAACGTCTATTCTTAAACCTCTAATATTGCGATTATGATCTTTTAAAATCCTCATGACTTCGACAACTGGCTTCAGTTTTTCAACCGATGCAGCTGCCTTTCTATCTGACTCATTAAAATAACTGTGAAGACGTTGTTTCTCTGTTGCAATAATCTCTAGCAATGCCAAGCGAATGTTGTTTTCTACATTTTTTGACATGAACTATGCCTCAGCCACAACGGCGTGCGAATAAGATGATTGTGTATAAGGCTACAGCGCAACCCACATTCGCCGCAACGACGTTCCTCACTTAAAAAGCATTCCGAACTTGCGCATCCTGCCCTCCTCGTGGGCTAGAGGGCAGCGTAGCGCGCTCAAAGCGCCCCTACGGAGTGCCCCCCTTCGGCTCCGATTGGCCGCGGAGCAGGTGCACTCAGGTCCAACAGCGCCTGAAGGTGGAGCTTGGTCACGTCCACCGTCGCCACCTTCGCGTCGACGTTCGTGGTCGGCTTGCCGTGACCGCGATCAAGCACGGCGTTTGCTGCCGTCACCCGAGCTGCCGGCGGTGCGCCCTCGTCCATCGCCACGCGGACCAATACGGCGAGCATTTCGAGGGTGTAGGCCTGAGCCGCTTCCTTCACCTCAGGGGCAACGGCAGGGCGCCCACCCGGATTGGGTGACACCCCGGGCAGCCATCGCCCGCCCTCGCCGCGGCCGGCGGGGTGCGTGTTCCGGCGTGCTCTCACGGCCGGTTTGGCGACCGGGGCAGAGGCAGGTGACAAGGCAGGGGGGGTTGGGGGGTTCGGGGGGGATTTTTTCATCGCTCCTATATCCATATTTGTATTGTACACAATCTAATTTCTCTTCCTGACGGGGTTATAAAAACCCCCCGAACCCCCCATCCCCCCGCGCGTGCCTACACGCGGGCGATGCGATAGAGGTTGCCGTGGCCGTTGCTGATCCGGGCCACCTCAATGCGCAGCCCGTCCACGACCCGATCCTTGTGCTTGCCGAAGTAGCGGCCGACCAAGGCCGCATCGATCGACACGGGACGCCCGCCCTTCTCCTCCTGAATGGCCTCCTGCAGGGCCGTCGCGAGAGCCTTCCTCGGCGGTTCGCCGTCGCCCTCCCAATCCTCGCTCGCAGCGGCGCCCGGGATGGTCTCGCGGACATGGAAGGCGCGACCATCCTCAAAGACCGCCGCGGCTGCATGCAGCACCGCGCCGAGTCGCGCCCTGACCGGATCGGCAGCCCGCAGGGCGTCCATGACATCGCAAGGGTCCGGCTCGCCGAGCCACACGAGGGCAGCCCGCACCATCTGCGACCACGCCTCGAAGCTGCCGAACGGGCTACCCTTGAGGAGCGCCACGCCCGGGAAGCCGCAGCGGGCGTGAGCCGCGAGGATCGTCAGCGCGGCGCCGATCAGCTCCGACCGAGCTGCTGCGGCGCGCTCCACCGGGTCGAACGGGTACTCCTCTAGCTCCGGCCGCTCCACGCCCGGATCAATCCGGCACGGCAGCGTTCGCCGCACCAAGTCCCCGCGGACCACGAGGTTGTTGCCCGTGGCGAACATCATCATCCGGGGTTCGAGCGTCGCGGCGTTCGAGGTGCCGAGCGGCCGGACGGAGAGGCGCGGCTGCGTCAGCACCGTGTTGAGGAAGTCGCCCTCAAGCGGCTGCTCCACGTTGTCGATGTTCAGGATCGGCGCGCCTTCGAGCACCTTGCCGAGGAAGTGCTTCTCGAACTCGTGGACGCTCGTGCCCTGATTAAGGGCCGGGGCGCAGGTGCCGGTCGCGATCACGGAGACGGTGTCCACGAGCTTGCTCTTGCCTGAGCCGGGCGCTGTGGCGTCGACCGCGAACAGGGGCGGCCTGACACCCGCGTGCACCGTGAAGGGCGTCAGCAGCGCCGCGAGCGCAACGCTGAGATGGGCCTGCCCTGCGAAGCGGTAGTGCACGAGCAGGCCCTTGAGCAGGGTGAGCGCGGCGCCCGCTGCCTTCCGGGCGGTGGGTTCGGATCCCCATTGCGCCATGTCAGCCGGCAGTTCGATGTCAGCGGCCGTGTCAGCGATGTAGACGCCGGTCTCCGGGTCGAACCCGGGCTTCGAGATGATGCGTCCGTCCCGTGTCAGCACCGGCGACTGCGCAATAGCGCCAATCGTCGGCAGTTCTGACTGTTGACGCGAGGTCCACGCCCTCGCCACCGGATCCTTGAGAGGCGCCTGATATGGGTTGCCCTTCTTGTCGAAGCTCAGCACGTTGACGTAGCGCGAGACGCGATCAATCGCGCTGATGGGTGTCAGCCGAGTGAAAGCGTAGCGCACGTTTACCTCGCCGCTCCGCCCGCGGGACTCGATTTTCTCCACGATTGTCGGGCCGCCGCGATTGAAGACGGGCAGTTTGTGTTTGATGATCAACCTTTCGAGTTCGTCGACCGTCTCGGCGATGTTGGGACCCTGAATGAGTTCGGGGCGCGGCATGTCATTGTCATTGACGGGCACCCTCGCGAAGTCGAGGCGGGCGAGGAAGTTGCTCGGCAGCGGGGCTCCACCCTTGCGCATGGCGTGGAACACCTCGCGCAGCCCGACGTGCGCCGGCTTCTCCTCCTCCCGGATGATGCGCAGGATCTCGTCGGGGTCTCCGGTCTCGGGAGCGGCCTCCCACCGGTCCGTGAACCCTAACAGGGCGTCGACCACCCGACCCTCGCCGAGCGCCGGGACGCAGAGCGCAGCGAACGCCTTTGTGAACATGACCCAATCGCCGCGGTCGCTGAGGTCGTTCCGCACGCTGCCGAGACCCGACAGCAGCACCTCGGCGTCGGCCTCCACCAAGGGGGTCAGATCGGCTCCGCCGCCGTTACGGCCGCTGCGGCTGAAGGTTGCGCCGCTCACGACCTTGCCGCCCACCGCCTCCATCGCGGCGTCGCACTCGGCGATGATCGCGTTCAGCTCGTCGATCGGGATCAGCGGGAGGGCTTCGGGATGCAGCTCCACGATGCTTATCCCATCGGGCCACGTGTAGAGGGCCCCGCACGGGTGGGCGCCATGCACGACGGATTGCTGCCCTTGGCCAAGCAGCTCGACCCTGTTGTGGTTCTCCTTGGTGTCCGGGGCGCCGTCGAAGATGAACCGCCGCCCTTGCCGCCGCACGGGCTCGGAGCCATCGGCGGTCTTGGTGCGGACGAAGCGGGTTCCAACCTTCGCCGGGTTGCCAAGCCGATGCGGAGCGCCCGGAAGGCGCCGCTCAAGGATTTCGTTGACAGCAGTGGCCGCGGCAGGGGTGAACACGTCCGCATCGACGGCGACCACATGCTCGCCCTCCGGCAGCCCGGGTTGCGGGCCGAGGTTGAAGCCCATGTTCGGCCGTTGGCCCGGCAGCCCTGACCGCTGCCACCTCTCCACGTCTGCGGCAGTCGGCACGCTGCGCTTATTCCAATCCGCGTATTTGGGGCCTTTCTCCCCATGCTCAAGGTAAATTGCACGCCATCCATGCTTGCGCACGGTGTGGCCATAGTCCTGCCAAGGATGGTCCGACTTGCAGGGTTCTGCCCGATGCTGTAAAGATTGAGCCGACATAGATCTACTCTGTCTAGGTTGGGTTGAACTTCGGCTCTTGGCGGGGCCGTCAGGGGCGGGGATTATTTCCCGCCCTTCTTTTTTGGGGCGACACCACGTTTACTAAGTGCGCGGGGTCGTCTTTTCTATGCGCTCCGCCGCAGCCTCTAGGTCTTCGATTGTCGCCCCATTCGCCTCCAAGGCACTCGGGCCCACATCGAACGAGAGGCTGATGGCCCAAACGCGCGCGTGCACTCCGTTGTCGCGAAGTGTAAGCGTGCCCGGAACAGGCAGAGTGGCGGTGAGAGGATCATCTCCGGGGTCACCCCCAAGTGCCTGCGCGATGCGGCACACTACATTACGATATCTATCCTTGGTTTCCTCATCATAAGCGCTGATCGGCTGCTTTAAAAACCACATGAGATACACAACGCCGTTGATCTCGTCGAGGATGAGGATAGGGCGCGTACCTGCGTCAAGCGCGCGGAACATCTGCAGGAGGACGACTTCTTTCGCAAGCCCGAGAAGGGTTTGTTGCGGGTTGTCGTCGAGCTTCAAGCGAGCAGCCATGTCTTCGCCGAATGGGAAGGCTACGGCAAATGCACGGATGCCTGTCACCTGCTCAGGGCTCGGGACGCGAAAGCAAGCCGTGGTCTCGTTCAAGACGAAAACCATGTCGTCGGGCTCGCATTGCGCGCAAAGGACCGACACAATGTGCCTGACATGTCGGCCGTCCTTGGGAGGCAGGCGATAGCCGTAACGTGAACCCCAATCGCCATCCCATTTGCGAGATGTCAGGACGAGGGTTCCGGTCAGGTGCCCGAAGAAGCTGCATACATCATCCATGTCCGCTGCCGCGATCACGGAGATAGGTGCGCGATCCCCCGGATTTATGAGCGTGGAGGGGCTAAACATTGGCTGCCTCCGTCCGGGCCGCAAGCCAACGCTCGACTTCGTGCCGGGCGTAGACGACGCGACGCTTCGAGGGGTGGGTTGCGGGCGGGCCACCCTTGGCGAACTCGCGCTCAATGGTGCGCATTGACACGCCCGCCATCTCGGCGATGCGGCGCTTAGACAAGAATTCAAGATTGGTGTCTGACATGACGCCTCCGAACGAACCCGAACGAACCGGGAACGCCGCCAAGGTGCGTCATGTCGGTGCCCCACGCCACGGGTGGCCGCTTGTCTAGATGCAAGCGGAGGCAGAGTTCGGGGGGGCGCCTAGCTGCGCAATCAGCCTGCCGGTCGGGTCGGCCTTGGGGCAGCGCTGATCCGCCGCCGGAGCCGCCACGGCGCAGGGTTGCGTGTGACGAGCACCACAGGCCGGGGGCAGGAGCGCGGCAAAACCCTGTGGGGCGGCCGTCAAGCCGCGTCTGCCCACGCTCCTATTTTTCAGCGGCCGGGGTGTCATTCGCCGGAAGCCCCCGGGGCGGGGGGTCGAGGCATGGCGTGCAGCGGGACAGCCCACCTGCCTTTGCGACCGCCGCCGGGGTTCCTGCCGCTACCCGGGGGGCATGACGGAGGGACTTGGCCGGCTCAGGTAGCGGTCAGGGTCGAGGTCAACCGGGCAGCGCTGCGGCCGTGCAGCGGGACAGCCCACCTGCCTTTGCGGGCGCCGCCGAGGGACCCGACGAGACCCGGGGGGCCAATCGGTGCCCCGGCCCGACCACCTGCCCGTTCAGCTCCGCCAGCAGATCTCCACGCCACCGACACTGCCCGACCGAACGGGTGCCTGATGATTATGCGTCTCGCGCATGTCCGCAGAGGTATACTAAGCGGACATTTCGCTCCTGGCGGGCAGCATCACAGCACGTGCACATTAGGCGTTATGGAGCAGGCATCCAGCAGCTGTATGTCAGCCTGAGGACACGATGCCAATTCACCTTTCCTGCGGTGGCGGGAGCTTGTTCTTCACGAGGTATTTGAGGCCGCGATCAAACGAAGTGTCGTTATCGCCACGAATATCCACGCTGTAGCCCTGCTCGGGTTTGTTGCCCCGCAGATCCTTCACGTAGACATTAACGTTGAGGATAAGGTTCGAGACCTTTTGGATCTCACCCGTGATTGCGACGTCGGCGCCGAGCTTCCTGGCGTAGTCCTCCGCGCAGCCGTTGCAACGGCGCAGGTCAGCGCCCTTGCTCACCTCCGCCTTCACCGGATCGGTCGAGACGATCCGATAACGCCCGCTCTCCGCAAGGAGCGAGCGCAGCTGCTCGCTCAGTGGGCCGAGCCGAGCCCGATCAGCCTCGGTCGGACCGGCGGCACCTTGGTCAGCAAGCTGGAAGTCAAACACAGCAGCCTTGGGTGGGTCGGCGCGCGCAGCCGTTACGGTGAGCAGCACGGCAGCGAGAGCGAAGGGCAGTCGTGGGTTGGGCCTCATAGAGGTTCCGTCCGAGTAGAGGTGGAATACAACGCAGACCGATAGGCCGAGGTCCGCAGCCATTTTCAGCGCCGAGGTGGTCCCCTGTTCGTTCTTTCGTCCGTCCGTTGGGGTATACCGCAGCGGACAGGCGAAGAGAGGCGGAAAACCCCGTCCGTAAGGGTTGATTTCGGCCTACGGACACGCTTTCATACGGACATAGCCCAAACGGACAGTCCGCCCGCCATGACCGCAGCTCCGCAAACCATCCTCTACGCCCGCGTCAGCACCACCGACCAAACCGCCGCCCATCAGGAGAAGCAGGCGGCCGCGGCAGGCTTCCACATCGATGCTGTTGTGACTGACGAAGGCGTGTCCGGTGTCAGCACCCGCCTTGCTGAGAGGCTGGGAGGGCGCCGGCTGTTCGACAAACTGCGCCGGGGCGACACGCTCGTGGTCCGATGGGTGGACCGGCTCGGCCGCGACTACGCCGACGTGTGCGAGACCATCCGCGAGTTCATGCGCCGCGGGGTCGTGGTGCGGACCGTCATCAACGGCCTCACGTTCGACGGCGCCACTAAGGACCCCATGCAGAAGGCCGTCAGAGACGCGCTGATCGGCTTCATGGCCGCGACGGCACAGGCGCAAGCCGAGGCGACGAAAGAGGCTCAGCGGGCCGGGATTGAGCACGCCAAGGCTCGGGAGGACGCCTATAGAGGCCGCAAGCCGTCCTACACCCGGGATCAGCTCGCGATCGTGCGCAGCATGCTTGGGCAGGGGGTAGGGGTCTCGGCCATCGCGAAGGCTACCGGCCTGTCTCGGCAGACCGTGTACCGGATTGAGGCGGACCCGGCCGAAGCGGAGGCCATCCTCGCGCGGTGGGCGGCCTGAGACTTCACGCAACCGCGCGCTCCTCATCATTCGACAAGGGGCTTGTAGCTGCCGCCCCGTGCTGCGTTACGCGGGTTCGGTTGACTGATGCGGCGTGCTGATGCCGTGCTCCTACCCGGTGCACGAGCTCACCGAGGCGTACCTGAAGAAGCACCTTCGGACCTCGTGGAAGCACCAGCCGGTGCGGTGTCGCGGCGGACCGGTGTGGGAGTTCAGGCAAAGCTGACACTCCCACGATCGGTGAGCTACACAGAATCAAAAGCGGCTCGCTGACCAGATCGAGCGAGAGAAACCCCGATCCTGTTGGCCCTTAAATTAGTAGGCGACTCCGCCAAAGACTGAAGCTGATCTGGAGCTTATATCCGAACGTTCAAACGACCGACCAGGGTCCGTTACCGTATCCTGCTTCATAACTGCGCGGATAATTTCTGGATGCTCGACTAAATAAGCTGCCTCGCTGCCAGTTACATAAGATCCAAATATGCGAGCAGCTGCTGAGCCTTGTCTGAATGTGATCGTTGTCTCTGCAACAGGAACTGTGGTTGTTGTTCCATCTTCTGCTTCAACTTGCACAAAATTTGTCTCTGTAGTCACAGTGTATCCCTCGGTGGTATCTTTATTACTGCGAAAGTTATCTGAATTATTAATGACAGCAATGAGCCTGTTTGCAAGATATTTGTTGGCGCTTGAGTTGATAACGGACAATAATTTTTCTTTATCGTCCATGGACAAATCAGCGCGGTTCGCCATTAGATTATTTCTTTCGACTCTACGTTCCAGCCCTCTGTTCGCGCTCTCACGAATAACGTTACCTAAGCCTATTCTTTCAGCTGGCGAATATCTCTCTCGAGCTGCAGGAGAATAGCGATCTGATGTTCTGATATAGGCCCTCTCTCTCGATAACTTCTCAAACGCGTCAGATCTGATCTTTGTTGCCTCTCTTAGGACCTCTGATGAGATCGGAGAGCCAGACAGAAATCTGTTACCCGCATTGTCTTTGGATATAAAGGCGTTCAGTCCCCTTCCTTCCGGAATCGGAAGCGACACCTTCCTCGTTGAGTACCGGCCGTAAGGGTCAAATGACAGGAAATCTGGTGGCAATGGATAACCTGACGATGTTGCCTCCTCAATAGGTGGATGATCGTCGTCATCATGATTATCATTGGGCTCGTTGTTTTCAGGTTCATTATTATTGCGTTCGTTGTTGTTTTCTCCCCGATTAGAGTGATCGTTCCCCCAGATTGGGTGACCTCCGTCTGGATAAATTTCTGGGCAAGCTATTGATCCGATTGCCTCGCCAGCGTCCCACCCAGCCTTACCGCCTGCGCCTATGCCAATTAGTCCGCCACTTGGAACCGGTGAAGCGAGTCCAATCAAACCGCCAACGCTAGCTCCAACCGCTGCTCCTCCTATCTTAAAAAAGGCTATACATTGACCTTGCGTCATTGCTAATGTTTCTTGTCTACCGAAAATAGCCCTGGTAGAGATACCGTTCGTTTTGAGCTCCTTGAAATCTTCTTCTGTGTAGCGTATAATTTTGCTGGTCGACACTGCAACAGGAGTGCTGATCATTCCTGCGCTAGGTTTGGCCGGCCAACTAATCGAAGCCCATGTTTTCAAAGCGTTGTCTGCAGCTTCATCAAGCCCCTCTCGATGAGCCGCAAAAAGTAAGGTAAGAAAAGCAGACTCTAGGCCGACTGAAGATCCGAGTTTCTTTAGCGTGTCCACTGTTACTCTTAGATGATTTAGTATTTCGACCGCAGGTGCGGTAACAAAGGTCGACAAAAGGCAAGCATTGCCAACTTTATAGAGTGATTTAGCATCATCTTGACCAATATCGTTTTCAATGAAAAGGATAGGATTTTGGCCTACTGCCCGAAGAGACAGATCTTGTAGACGCGCTAAAGCAACATCTATAGAGTAAATTTGCGCCTCGACTGGCTGATATTTTACGGTGCCCGTGATTGTGTGTATTTCTGTGCTAAATACGGTCGCAATATTTTCTGAAAACCGTGAATTCTGAAGCGCCCAGTCAAGGTTCGGTGCTCTAAAATAGGCATTATGCATGAGCGTCTCCCTATGCCCTAACAAGTGATGAAGTTCACCACTGGCACTCCCGG
>NC_011888.1 GCF_000022085.1 Methylobacterium nodulans ORS 2060 | reverse complement strand
CAACGCTCTCCAGCTATCGCGCTGCATCCCACTCGGAAGAGGGCGTGGCAGGTGTGACTGCCTTATCTGACCCCGAGAGGCTCAGCTTCCGCTTAGGCCGCAGGTTTGTCCGGATGATCCTTCGCGCTCAGCCGCGATCCTCTGCCTTCGTGCCGAGGGGGGTGCTTGCGCGGTTGGTCCCCGGACTGGGCGCCCAGCGTCGCGAGGCCCGCCCGTGCGCACCCACGCGCTGCGCTTGCCGGAGAAAAGAGGTGTGACAGGTGTGACAGGTGTGACGCGCCCGGTAAGCGTCAGGAGAACCAAAAAAAAATCTGTCACACCTCGCGTTCAAAAAGGTGTGACGCATCAGGTGACAGGTGTGACAGGGCCAGCTCCATCCGGCTCGCTCTCGCGCCTACCTGGATGAGCTTCCCTCGTCATTGGGCGCCACCGATCGTAAGCGGTGGATCAGTAGCATAAATCGCCGAATTTTTGTTGGGGTTTTGCGCCTGGATTGGCTGGCCTCGGAATGGTGTCGTCGGCCGCTCGCAAATCGAGCGATGGCCGCGGGCGCTTGCGCCCGCTTTTCCAGACGAGCCAAACCATGACGCTCACTCCCCCCTCTCACGGCGGGTCCTCGGCCAACACGGCCGGGTGGCCGATCAACGAAGAGCGGAACGCCAGGGCAATGGCGTTCCATCAAACCGGAAAGCTGACGACGCCGGGTGCGGCGCATCCGCCGTCAACCGCCTCCCGTAATGCCCCGGCGGAGCAGCCCTTCGCCGTTACCGTCACGGCTGGTCTGCAGCCGGGCGGGCGTGGCGAGGCGGCGGCTGCGGCCCGGCCGGTTGTCCATGATGCGGGACGCACCCCGGCCGAACGTTCGTTCGCCGAGCTGGTCACGGCAGACCTGCAGAAGCAGGAGCGTTCCGCCGGCGCGGCTCGGCTGATCACGGGCGAGGCCGTCCGCGTCTCCGCCGAGCAGTCCTTCGCCGACGTCGTCACAGCCGACCTGCGGTCCGCGCCGCGGCCCGGACGCGCCTAACCCCTCCCGAACCCGCCGCCTGTCGGCCCCTCAATCTCTCAACGCGTTGAGTACCCTCATGTCCAAGTCCAACCTTCGCACCGTCCCCACCATCACCCTGCGCAACGGCGCCGACGTGATCGCCGACCTCGAAAGCAAGCACCGCGCGGCCGAGGGCGGCCTCGCCACGGCGAAGGCTGCGCTGCAGGCGGCAACCGCCAAGTACGAGGCCGCCCTCGGCGAGGGGCGCGACGCTGCCATTGCGGCCCGCCAGGTGCGCACGGATGCCGAGGTCGACCTCGATATCGCCCGCCGCGCCGTCGAAACGCTGGCCCGCCAGGTGGCGGACGCGCACGAGGCTCTGCGGCTCGCCGAGATTGAGCACAAGCGCTCCGAGGCCGAACGCCTCCGCAGCGTGTTCGAGGAGACAGCGCGCCGCGGGCTGGGGGTCATGAGCGTCGAAGGTCGCGCCATCATTCGGGCCTGGGCAGAGGCGGAGCTTGCCATTCAGGCAGCCCGCCAGGCGCAGGGCGCCGGCGGCCCGCACATCCCCTCCGCCGAAGAGTTCCGCAGCGTCCCTCGGGGACACCGGAAGGAAATCCGGCGCACGCGCGTCACCCGCTGGCTCCGTCCCGGGACGCGTGAGCCCTACCCGGACGCGATCGAGCAGATGATCGTCCGCAAGGGCGATAGGGGGTGGCTCCGAAACACATCGATGACGGGCGGCGGGCAGGAGATCACCGAGCGCGGCGAGTTCGACCGCATCACCTACGCTCGGCCGACAAGCCCGATCTACATGCCGCTCCTGATCGAGAGCCTTTGCGTCCCGGCCCTCGTCGGTGGGCAAGTGCCGGGCTGGATGCCGACCGAAGCCCTAGACCCGCGCACGATCCTGGCGCGGCTCGCCGACCTTGAGCACGCCCCAGCGCCGAAGGAGCCCGAGCAGGAGACGGTCGACGTGTTCGTGCACCCGGTCGGTGCCGAGCCTGCGGAGGCCTCAGACTGAGGGTCCCTATTCGGGGGTGGGCTCCGCGGGTTCGTCTGCGGTGTCCGCCCCGGATCCCTCGCGGGCCCGAGGCGGCCTGCACTGACCTCAAGCGTAGAAGTGCGTAGCCATGTCCAACCTGTCCACTCAACCCGGGCGCGTCTGATGCTTCGACGGCAGAGGCCGAGCGCCTGCGCGGCGTGTTCGAGGCCGCGGTCGCGCGCGAGATACCGCAATGCCAGCGTTCGCTCGAACCATCGTCCGCGCGTTGGCCGAGGCCGAGCTCGCGATCCAGGCCGCGCGCCGATTGCAGGAACTGGCAGCCGCAAACCTTCCCTCGGCCGAGTCGTTCCATATCCGGCCCCTTCCTCCCGCGTGAGGAGGCCTCGCGCGAGCGCGTGACCCGTTGGTGCTTCCCGGGGTCCCGTGAACCGCTCGACGATGAGACGGATGGTCGGGTCCTCTACCGTGATGGGGCATGGGTTGTGCCGGCTTCGGGTGGCTCGCGGTCCATCATGCAGGTGGGCAGTCGCGCCGAGTTCGAGCGCGTCACCTACCTGGAGGCGCAGGACCGGCGCGACCTCCCCCCTTCTCGTGGAGGCCCTGGTCATACCGGCTGCGATAGCCAGCGATGTCGCCGGGTGGGAACCGACCAAGTATCTTGGCTCAGTGGCCGCCCTCGCCTTGCTCGATAAGCTTGAAACGGCAGGTCGGTTAGCCACAGCGGGCCGCGTGCGCACGGTTGAGCACACCCTCGTGCACTACGTGTCGGCGCCTGCAGCGCCGGCACCGGATACGGTCTCGCCCTCCTAAGATTTACGGCTGGCACGTGGTCGTCGGCCCGCCCTGTGGCGGGGGCTCTCAGTGACGGTGCCGCGGCCCATCGAACAACGGAAAGTCACCTCTCTGCCCCGCATAGCCCGTAAGGGCATGGAGAGAGTCAAGGTGATGTAGCCGCACCAATCTCCAGCTTGGCAGCGAGGCTACCCTTGCAAAAGGATTGCCCTTGCAAGGGGCTGCTCTACATTCACTCTCCACTATCTCTGATCATGAGTAATTCGTTCGGACTTAATCCACATCATAACGCCAGCATTTAACGGCCAGATCAGCTAATTGCACCTGCCGTGCCTGAATTTCCGCCGTTGTCCAGCTGTCACGATCCGCTACGGGCTTGGTAAGAGCGATTTGGGACTGCGAGAACGCTACCTTTTTTTCTGTGAATGACCCATTCCCTATGGAGTGATTAAGGGTCTTCTCAAGAAGCGCCTGATTGCCAATGCGGTACACCCAACCTTCATAGCTTTCGCCTTTCAGGTCACCGATGCTCCAGTGTTGATTTTTAGTCTTTGGCGCAATGTGCTCAAGATTTACTGATGCCGCGTCACTCACAGGAGAAATAATTCCACCTGTCGAAGTTGCATCAAGCGCCCTAAGTAGAAAGCGCGCATGCTTCGCTGTCTTAATTTCTCGCGAGCAAAAATGAGAACGAAAATCATCATCACGAGGATATAAATCAGACAACTCTCTTCTAACTGCACCTGCGCGCCTCAGTTCTCCTGAAGATATTTTGTGAGCTATATCTGCATATGCAATCTCAAGAGCACCAGTTCTATACTGGCAAATCAATGAATATCTGACCGCCATCACCATCATTAGATGGAGCACACGGTCAAAATGACCATCCTCCATCTTGCGGTGCGCCGCTAGTAGGACTGGCAAGCATTGCGAGGCGTTCAGTAGTTTTAAAGTCGATATATCATCACGGACTTGCTGCGGACGCCCATCCCACAGTTCATCGTCAGACACGGTCAATGCGGAATACAGGCGAGAGTCGTGAAGGAGATCCTCAGAGAGGCGAAGAACGTCGGCTTTGTTTTTAGCTGAGTCGCGGAGAACTCGATAAAGGCGGCCAGCCTGTACCCTCCCGTTCTTTGAAACCCAGTAGTGACGAATGAATTTACTCCCAACATTTTCATCAAGATTAGATAGAGTTTCAAACCATCTTTGCTTTACTGTTTCACGCGATTTGTCTGCAACTTTAAAGAAATGATTCTTGAGGAGGTCGAGAATTGAAAGCTCTATTCCTCTCTCATTAAGTGTTTCAAACAATGCAAAAGCATCGGCTTCGTCTGAAACAACAATTTGTATAACTGACAGTTTCTCTTTCAAAAAATCTTCTATATCAGCAAGAGGCGCGCTTGAGAATGTTCCCGACGCCATTGTTAGTTCGTCCACCTTTCCTTTTAGAAAAATATATGCCTGCAGAAGACGTTTATTACTAAGTTTTGTTTTGCGGTTTTTCTCGGCATTCTCAAAATCTTTCATAGGTTTAATTTCAGCAATAAAGTTTTTGAAGGTTTCATTATTAGTACTGTTCATTGTGAATTTGGGTATAGTTTCTCTCGTTCTACGATCAATATGACCAAAATATGTTGATTGGAGCGTACCCCCGAGGGAGTCGCCTCTCTCAAGATAACTGTTTCTCAGAGCTGCAAGCAGAATGAGAGTTGTGGTTAGCCGCTGCTGACCATCAATGATTTCGTACGAATGCCCTGGCGGAATCGTCCTTACGACAGCTGGACCTAGGAAATGCTCTGAGTCTCGCTTTGAGCCTTCCCAAATGTCTTCCCAAAACTGGGAAACTTCATCCTCTGTCCATGAGTAGTCCCTTTGATGTTCTGGTACGTGGTAGTGGATCTGACGCGATAACAAGTCGCCAACTAGTTCGTGCGCCGTTTGAATAAATGTTGTCATCCGATTTGTAGGCCGTTTTAAACTGAGATTACATTTGAGTTTGAACGCTTTTCTTGAGTATCGAACTCACAGTCGCGGCATGCCAGCGTCCCCCGTTTAGTGTTGGTACTTGGCGAGCATTAAGATCTGCCGCAATAGCGCGAAGTGAACGGCCACCAGCCTTAAAAGATTGGACTAATGGCAAGATAGCTACCCGAAACTGGGCGGCACGTTCAGCCGCTTGGCTGGTAGCCTTCGCTGGATTGGGCCGAGGATTGCCGAGGCGCACTCCCCTTGCCTTGGCGGCGGCTAGGGCTTCCTTGGTGCGTTTCGAAATGACCTCCCGTTCATGCTCGGCGATGGCTGCTATTAGATGAACCGTTACTCGTTGCGCTTCCGGCATGTCGGCCGCGATGAACTCGACTCGGCTTTCCATGAGGTTCGAGATGAAGGCGACGTTTCGCGCTAGACGGTCAAGCTTGGCTATCACCAAAACGGCCTTTCGCTTCCGGCACAGATCGATCGCCGCAGCAAGCTGCGGTCGTCCGTCCTTTCGGCCGCTCTCAACTTCGGTGTACTCCGCAATCAGCTCGCCCCTGCCACCCGTGTAGCGCTCAACGGCGATGCGCTGCGCGTCGAGGCCCAAGCCACTGCGGCCCTGGCGCGTGGTCGAGACGCGAAAATAGGCAACGAATGAGGTCACGTATAAATCCGAAACGGTCGTTTCGGATTTATACGGTCCAGCTTTTTCACTCAACCGCTATCTGGGAGGCTCGCCTGCCTCCATGGTGAACTCGCCGAGCGGCGGGCGATGGGGCTACCTGACTGCGCGATCTGGCAGCCGGCCTCTACAGAGGCAGTAGCACCCCCGCGCAGGGAATGGAGTGGATGGCGGCAGCGGCTAGTAATTTTAAACAAATCTTCTTTTTCCTCAGCAGTTAATTCGAACCCACAAACTGAAATGGTGATGGGATTTCAACGGTAGACAAGTTGCGAATATGTATCAGAACTTTGAAACAGCTGCCGGTTAGGAACCTAAGGTCACGCATTAAAATAACGATACCGATCTCAGCGCACCCCTTGAATGAGCGTTCTTCCAAGTGATAAGCTTCGAAAAAAGTCAAATTATGATGTGCTGAAGGAAATTGCAAAATGGCTGCGGCAGCATGGGATGTTATCTCTTTAGCGTGCGCTCCATTTGGCGCGGCTTTAGCAGTATATAAAATGGCTGCAATCTTTAAACATTCACAACGTCTAAACGAAGCTATACTTGAATGGCTTACTAATAGCAATCCAAGATCTACAGTACACTCACAATATTTACTAATTAGAAAACAGCTATTTGGCGATAAATTTACATCCTGGCGGCGAAGCACTGCGATCATCATTGTATTCTGTATGGTATTATGTTTCCTTGTAGTATCATATTTATTCACACCTGATCATACAGTTGATTTTTTTTCGGTTGCAGTATTAAGATACATGATGCTTTACAGCTATGCTTGGATAAATTTTCCAGTAACATCTACATTTATTCTGATAATTGCATTTATTATTTCACATGTCAGCTTTATTATATTTGACTATATAACACTTCGAGTATACTCTTTTGGAAACTCTCTGAGTTTGTATTTGGGATTAATTTTAATTTCCTATCTTATAATAGGAACGATAACAATCTTTCTTGCATGCTTTACTCCATATGTATTATTACCAAGTACAATACCTGATAATTTTCATGATCTAATTGCAAGTTCACTTACACGAATACCAGACACTATAGCAGAAATTCAAAAACCACGCAATCCAGATGATTATGGGGATATGGTTGCTCGTTTCACTCTTACAGGGATACTTGGAACTGGAGCAATGTGTTTTGCAGCAGTCTTTATTTCAACAGTTTTCAACCTTGTATATGCCTTTGCTCTTGGCGTTTTGAAAGCTGATTATATCCTTAGGAGCCAATATGTTTGGAACCAAGATCAAATACTAAAAGAACCTGTTGAATATATTTCAGCAGCCATGTCGATAATTGTATTCATCATATTTATGCTTGGCTCAGTTGCCTATGGATTGATATTTCTAGTTTCTGACTAAATATATTAAACTAAATATCTCGTGAGTACACGGGGCTGACAAGCTCTGATGTGTGAGTGTTTGTAAACGTGCGTGACTTGCTCGGCATTATCGCAGGCCTGCAGGCTTTACGCACAACGCGACGGCATTGAGCATGCTGGATATGCTCGCCGAGTTCGAGACCAGTCTTCAGCGGGAGTGCCAGCTGGAGGCCAGCGCCAAAGCTGAGGACGTCTACAAGGGTCGTCCTCCCTCCATCGACGCAGCGCAGATCCGGGCGCTCAAGGCCAAGGGCATCGGCCCTGCGAAGATCGGGCGGCGCCTCGGTATCGGGCGCGCCAGCGTCTATCGGGCGCTCGCTTAGGTCAGTGGCACGCGGAACCGCGCAATCAGCGCTTCTAGCACCTGCGCGTCGTGCTGCAGGCCCGGCATGTAGGAAGCGAGCATCTGCGCCAGGATGCCGTTCGGGTCGGGGTGGTTGCTCTCGAAACGCTGGGCGACAAACTCGATCGCCTGCAGGATCTTCGCGAGCCGCGCACCATAGATCGGCTCGTGATGGGCGATCCGGTTGCGGGCTTGGTAGAGCACCTCAAGCTGTGCCGCCACGACGCCGCGACTCAAGGATTTGTCGGGGAACATCCGCTTCAGCGAGCGCTGCCACAGCGTCGCGTCGTAGTCCGCGGACAGGAGGCGCTTCCAGAAGTAAAGGGTGAGCTGCGCGATGACCTGCCCGAAGGTCGGCTGAATGGCCCTCTGCCGGGCCTTCGACCGCGCCTCGTGACTGAGGCCAGCGGGCACCCCGCCGGGGAAGGCAATGGCGTCGAGCGCCTTCTTATCGGCCGAGCTCTTCTTCGTGTAGACGGCCCGCTGCGCCTGGCCAGTCGCTCGCCGGATCGCGTTGCGTTCCTCGCCATGCCAGGCAAAGGGCGGTGGCGGGTTCGTGAGCCAGTCGGGCACGCCGAAGGTCGCGCGCAGGCGCTCGCAGGTCGCGTTGCGCAGGGCGACCTCGATCACGCCGAGAACGGGCGAGAGCGAGCCGTTGAGGGCCATCGCCAGGCGGTGCAATTCGATGGCATCCCGGTCTGTCCCCGCTATGGCGACGAACGTCGCAAGGCGCTCGTGCGAGATGAGGCTCGCGATCTTTCGCATCTCGTCGTCGGTTGGTGGTGTTGACATAGCGGTGGTCCAACCCCATCTTCAGAGACGAAACGTCGGGGCCAATGTTGGCAGTTTCTTCGGAAGCGGACACCCGACGTCCCCTTCTAGGAAAGGCGTCCCTCACGGGGCGCCTTTCTGGTTTTAGCCTTGAGCCGGCGGGTCGCCCCTCCGAACGCCGAAACGAGCCCTGCAACAAGGTCCCACCGGCGCGAGCTGGCGGGGCCTTCGTCGTTTCTGCCCGCCGGCGAGCCACGGCCGGCAAGGTCGCTTCCCCGTGCAGGCTCATGCAAGGCCCCTCGCCTCCGCATTGTTCACCCACGCCAAGCGTGCCGCCCCGCTCAAGGTGCGGTAACAGCTTGGGCTTAGACGTGCGACGGTCAAGCTAGTCGAAACAGGCGGTGAGCCGTCATGTTCGGCCGTCGCAGGCCGGATCGCCGAGGAGAGCATGATGGCTCGCCCTGATGGGGCTGAACCGCCCCGCACACGCAAGTCACGGACGGGCCCGACCCCTCACGTCGAGCGACGCGGGCACCCCAGCATCGGAGGCCTGTATGCCCGAGGTTATCATGGCCCTACCTGCGAAGCGGCCGCCTGGCCGTCCCCCGGGGCGTCGGCCGGTCGCGGCCCGCCATAGCGTCCGTCTCGACGGGGCTCGGCAGGAGGCCCTTGCGCGCCTCGCGGAGCGGCGCGGCCAGTCGGTGCACTCCCTCATCATCGAGGCGATCGACGACCTCATCCGCAAGCCGGACGGCGTAGGGCTGTCCTGACGCTCAGCAAGGCCGAGGGGGGGTGCGCTTCCCGATATGTGGCTTTGTCGCCACAGAGATCACTTGCGCTTAACTGTGAGTAATTTGGCGTCACAAAACCCTTTCCGCGGCCGGAAGGGGCGTGCTACGCATCCAATGTTCGCAAGTGTACATGCGAGCCTGGATTGGAGAGCCGTCAACAACCAGCCCTCTGTTACTGCAAGATGTAAGAGGATCTGATAGATCCTAATGGGGGCCGCGCGTATCGGTCTGTCCAACCTGCGTATTGCCGGGGCGCCGGCGCTTTCAGCGTGGGTTTACACTTACAATGCCGATCATCATGACACCGGACGGGCCCGCCATTTGGACAGATGCGGGGCCGCTCAAGCTTGTGAGAACGGCGCACGGAACGGCCGTCCAAACCCCTGCTGGCCTCGTGCTGATATCCAGCGCCCTCAAGGCCGCCTTCGTCGTCGACGAGATGGTGCAGACCGGCGACGTCGAGGCAGCCGAGGGCGAGCCCTGCCGCTTCACGTTCAAGTGCAGTCCCGCCGCCTTCGACATTCTCGGATCGTGGGGCGCGGAAGCCGAGGACGAGGAGGACGATGGGAGCGAGGAGCCTGATAACAGGGACCTTCCTCGCTCCCTCTCTTCATGCGAGGCTGCGCCAGCAGTCGCGGCCTGACATGCTGCTGCTATGTGAACGCGCCGCGTCCTGCGATATGCACTGCATATTCTGGGGATATCTCTGGGATACCCCGCCGCTGCCCTTTCAACGCCCTTAGGAGATCCGTCAGAGATCGAGTCTCCAAGGAGCCCCTCCTTCCCTCAGTCCTCGCGGGGAGGGCGGTGGAGCGGTAAAGACATGGCAGAGAAGTGCTTCAAGCAGAGTGAGTTGGAAGCTATCGCGGCAGCCTTGGGCGATACGAGCCAGGGCCTGTCGCACCCAGACATCGCCTTCCTGCTTTCGAGCTGCGAGATGAGAGATCCATCCCCAAGCCTCTCAAAGCGACGCCGCCTCTATAACGCGTTCGCCGAGCATCAAAACGCGACGCAAAGCCGGCGAGCGGTACTGGCTTTTATCCGGCGGGCGATGCGGCCCGAGCGCTTTGCGCGTGCGCCCGAGAGCTACGAGCCCTTGCGAGCCAATCTCAACAACGCGCTTGCCTTCGTAGGGCTAGAAGTTGACGAGACGGGCACCTTGCGCTCGTCAGACAGGGCTCAGACCCTCACTGAGGCACAGCGACGGGCGCGGGACCTGCGCGCCGATCTCGCCGGGCGGGGAATACACCCGGACGTGCTGGCGTTCTGCCGAGCCGAGCTGTTGGCCGACAATTACTTTCACGCGGTCCTAGAGGCGACGAAGAGCGTGGCCGACAAGCTCCGTTCCCGCACCGGCCTGACGGACGATGGATCTGTGCTCGTCGATCGCACGCTGTGCGGAGACCCACCTCTGTTGGCAATTAACGCCCTGCGCAGCGATAGCGAGAAGAGTGAACAGCGAGGCTTTGCCAACCTCGTCAAAGGCGCTTTCGGCATGTTCCGCAACGTCACTGCGCATGAAGCCAGGGTGCGCTGGACCATGCAGAAGTCCGACGCTGAGGACCTATTGACTCTCGTGTCGTTGATTCACCGTCGACTGGATACCTGCTGGATGCCGCCCCGCACCTGAGTGGATGAGGGGCCGCTTGATCTCTCGCGGACCTCTTCCCGATCTTAACCGGATCGCAACCAGAGATCTACGAGATATCCTTCCGGTATGGTTTGCATATCGGGAGCGACCACATGATCACCGTCGTGGGCGGCACCAAGGGCGGCTCGGGCAAGTCCACCGTCGCCACAAACCTCGCCATCATGCTCGCGGCTGCGGGCCGCGACGTGCTCTTGGTCGACGCCGACGATCAGGAAACCTCGACTGACTTCACGAACCTGCGTGAGGCGACGAGGCCCGGGGGCGCTGGTTACACCTGTGTCGCCCTAACCGGCCCGGCCGTCCGAACCGGAGTGCAGCGCCTCGCCCCGAAGCACGCGCACGTAATCATCGACACCGGCGGGCGCGACACAGTGAGCCAGCGGGCCGCCCTCTCGATCTGCCAAACCTACCTCGTGCCGTTCGCCCCACGATCCTTCGACGTGTGGACGCTCGACAAGGTCGCGGAGCTGGTCGAGGAGGCGCGAGCCATAAACCCGTCTCTGCGGGCCCTCGCCTTCATCAACCGCGCCGACGCCCGCGGGAACGAAAACGCCGAGGCAGCCGACCTCATCCGCACCAAGCCCGCCTTAGAGTTCGTGCCTACGGCGCTCGGGACCCGCAAGGCCTATGCGCACGCCGCAGCGGCAGGCCTGTCCGTGACGGAGCTGAGGCCGCAGGACCCGAAGGCAAGCGAGGAGATCGCCGCCCTGTTCGGGTATCTCTTCGATATCCCCGCCATATCCGACAGACATTAAGGCAGGAGCTTGAGCATGGCCCTCACTGCACGACCCGTCCGCCCATCTCCCAAGCCGGCCGACGATGTTGACGCGTTCATCAGCAAGGGCGGGACTGTTCCGGCCGCCTCGGCCGGGGACAAGCCGGGCAAGGCGGCGCAGCACCCGCTCAAGTTCCCGCCGGGCGACCTGTTCGAGCGGCTTGAGCGTGCCCGCGAGGCGAGCGCGGTGAAGCTGCCCCGTAACACCTGGATCCTGCAGGCTATCGCTGAGAAGCTTGAGCGGGACGGCGGCTAGAGATCGCCCGGATCTCCGCTGGGCGCCTGCCCGATACCTCTCGCATCTCTAGGATATATGGGCCGGATATCCGGCCCGTATCTTTTTGCACTACGCTCGCTGGTCGGTGCGAGCTGGCGCTGGCCCTCCCAGGCTCTCGGAACCGGAGCAACGCACGAGCCTGCGCTGCCCGTTCACGTGCTGCCATCGGCGGCTTGCGAGCGCGTCCGTCCTGGCGCGCGAGGCTCCCCGCACGAGCTGACGCTCGGCTGCGGCTTATGGCTCTCCCCGCTTTCTCGGATCGCGTTCGGCATGCCGGACGGCGTCATGACCTCCGCGCATGCGTCTTGCCCGCGGACGGTGGCGCCACTGCGAATCGCAACCCGCCCGCGTTTGGCGATTTTGGTTCCGCCATTCGCCTTCCGATAGCCCCTTGAAGGGGTCTGACAGGCGCTTCGCGGGCCGTATCTATACCCTTCTTGTTCGTGCCCTTCAGAGATTTGCACCCACCTCTCTCGGCCCGGCGCATGAGCCAAGCGCGCCATTCCCGGGAGACGACGGAGACAAGGTTCGTGTCATTACGGAAGGCCGACACCCGGCGCTCCTCGACCCGCACGAGCCCGAGGCCGCGCGCAGCTCGGACGGCATTGCGCACGGAGCTTTCGGAGACGCCGGCGAGGGCGGCGATCCGCCCGATCGGCAGGTCGCACTTGCCCGCGTGCCCCGCCTCGACCGCGATGACGGAGAGGGCTGCCACCTCGGCCGGCGTGAAGCGGGCCGCCAGGGCAGGGGGGAGATAGCTGCTCGCGCACCACCGCCGGCGGCGCTCTAGGCTCTCCGGGGCCCTCGGCCGCGACCCCGTGAGCTTCCGCCGGGCCGGGGCCGCCGGCGCGGCGATCACCGTCTTGCGGGCCTCGATCAACCGGGACAGCGCGTCGGCCTCTGCCTCCGTGATCGCTCCTGCCCCGAACGCCTTCCACAGCGCCGCCGACAGCGTCGGTAGGCTGTCCCGCGGTGCCCGCTCGATCGAGCGCCGCAGCTCCTCACTGAACATAGCTCCGCCCTCCGGGTCGCCACGAGGGACCCGCCGCAGGGCGCGGCACTGCCGGGCATAGCTCCGCCAGGGCGGTGAAACGGCGTTTCCCGCTTGACGAGGGCCGGCGATTTCGGGAGGATCAGTCCGCCAAGATTGATCTTCTCCCGGTCTCACCGACCGGCATGAGCCCGCCGCAAGGCGGGTTTCGTGCTTCTAGGCCTTCGAAATCTCCACTTGAGTCCCGCTGTCAGGACCGCATCGGGTATCCGACCCGGTTCGCGGTTGGCTGTCAACGACACGGATACGCTTTGTTAGCCACAGCACGAACCCAGGGCCCCGCTGCCCTGGCGGGCGGGCGTTCAACTCGGCGAGCACAACCGGCACCGGAGCAGCTCGCAGTGAGCCGCGCTGTCTCAGCGGATGCCCGCAGGCAGCACCACGTGCGTCGACCTCCCGGAGCGGTACGAAGCGACCGCGTCGCCGCGCGGCCGATTGCTGGGAGACGGCACAAACCAGGGGCATGCTGCGCGCCTTGCGTTTCATCCCATGTTGGATAATTTGTCCTACTTACCTTGGCAAGAGCTTTGATCATGTCCGACGAGCGTCCCCTCGAACCTGAGCAGTGTCGCGCAGCTCGCGCCATCGTGGGATGGTCCCGGGCCGACCTAGCCGAGCGATGCGGCGTCGCTGCCTCGACCCTCGCCGATTTCGAGGCCGGCAAGCGTGAGCCCTACGCGCGCACGCTTGCCGACGTCCGCCGCACCCTGGAAGGGGCTGGCGTAATCTTCATCTCGGCCGACGAGGCCGGCGGGCCTGGCGTGCGGCGCAGCCTGGAGGCGCCCGGTGCGTAGTCTACCGAAGGACATGCTGCCTGACCTGCCGATATTCGAAGGCGAGCGGCCGGATCTCAACAAACGCGAGGGTTACAAGCCCGAAGGTGGGCCTTGCGTTACGAGCACTGCCGCGGCGCTGTGGTGGCTGTTTACTCCGCACAAAAATGGCAAACCTGCCAGTGATTTTGATCTTGGCGCCGCACTCAATGCACGGCCATACTGGCAGTCTTGGGAAAAGCCAAACCCTTCACTGAATATAGATGAAGACATAGAAGATCTAATTCTTGCTACCAGCAAAAAGACCGATCAATCAGTAAAATTAAAGCCGAAACGCGGTAATCCTGAGAAAATACCATCTACTTACAACGTCAGGCACATTATATCTAATGGTGAACTCTCGTGTTTATCCTATATGAATGGCGGATTTGAAAAATTAGATTGCCCTTATGTGTACGTTCGAAAATCATTAGCTTATGCAGTCGGGTATGCATATGACGACTTGGAGATAGAAAATAAAAGGCGAAATGATATACCCAACAATCTGGGTAATGTATCAGCTTGGCTAGAGCAAGCTAAAGAGAGACTTGAGAAATCTATAGAAAAAATAGCTGCGATCAAACTTGGCCCAACACCAAGAAAATACGCCAGATATGATGAGCCCGATTTGTATCGAAAAACAATGATTGCCACAGATACTTCTATCTCAGATCTAAAATCCGCAATCTTACTGGTTGAGTCTGTTTCCACGAAGGTTGATGATCAAATCAAGATCGTTGCGCAGGATGGCAGACCTGAGAAGGTTTGGTGGCTGTCATTTGTCGTAAATTGTGGAGTAATCTGGACGACATTGACGGGTGTTGTTCCCGATGTGGGGCAGCCTGGTTTCCAAAAGTTTTTAGAGAATGCCACCAAGAGTTTGGGCGGGACACGCGAACAGTTTCGCAGGCAAATAGAAACTGCTCGCGAGAGGTTGCAGGTGATGGACCCCTGGAACCAAATGGATGCCGAAAGGAAGGGTGTTCTGCCACCCGGGCAGCACCCCACTACCGTACTTGGCCGTGGAGAGTACGATCAGCTTTTCAATCGCTGGAACAGGAACATTTACTCTCTAATCGAGGGTATTAAGAATGGGTCCGACGAAGCCTATACTAGTTTATCAATCACTTACACTCTCGCGGACGACGAAGGAAAAAGTAAAATTCGCGACATGCTAGAGGCCCATGGGCTGCAGGATGTGGGTCAAAAGGCGGTCCGGCGCAGTCATTAGCGAAACGCTTGGATTTTCCAGCGGCGGCTCCGTCCGTGTGACATAAGAGGAAATTTCTGGCGGGCGGCTTACGCTACTCTTTCGTAAGTCGCCCAAATTTTTCTGCAGATACGCGTTTTTTCCAGGCCACTTTTCCCGCCAGGGTCACGTTGGTCGCAATTGAGCGACGACGAGTGATCGTGATGGCTCAACAGAACAACACTGATGACACGCTATTGAACGATGTGCAGGCGGCTGAGATTGCCTGTCTCTCTGTGCGCACCCTGCGGGCATGGCGGGTGCGCGGCTTTGGGCCAGCTTATGTGAAGGCGGGCAGGGCCGTGCGCTATCGCCGCTCGGACCTCCTCGCCTGGATCAAGGCGCGCACCGTCTCTCCCGGGGAGCAGGCGTGATGTGTCCGCTCGATCCCTCCCTCGGATCGGCGGCGCCGGTGAGGCGTGCCGTGACGGTTGAGCAGCCCGCGCCGACCTTGCGTGCACTACGGATCCGCAACGGCGCTCGGCCGGACAGCACGGTCGCATGGTGCCCGTACTGCGAGGATGTCCACCACCATGGCACGGGCGGCGGTCGCCGCGCAGCGCACTGCGTCCGAGAGGAGTCTCCCTGCAGGGTGACGGGCTACAGCCTCGACGTTCAGGGCGAGGCCGAAGCGCCACACGACGTCGTGCCCGCCGCCCTCCTCGCCGGCCGGCATCGCCTATCGGACGCCCTGGATGGAGTTTCTGCCGAGATCCGGGCAGCGATCCTGCGCGGCGTCCTCGGGAAGCGGCGAGCGGGGCCGGCGTTCGAGCTGCGGGTCGATCGCGCACGGGTTTCTGTGATCGGGGAGAGCTGGTGGATTGACCTTGACGCCTTCCCGGCGCGGCCAGAGCTGCGCTCAGCGCCCGTGCCACCCTCGCGCACACTCTCGGGGCGCGGGCTGATCAACCTCCTCGCGGTGCTGTACGGCATCCCGCGGGGCGATGTTGTCATGCGGCTCCTGCACGCCGTGGCGCCGGGTGCCTTTGACGCCTCCGGTTGGCTGGAAATCTCGGCTGCCGCGGAAGCCTCGATCGAGCGTCGGGACGCCGGCGAGGGCGGTGCCCGATGAGGCGGCGGCGCATCGCGTTCGCGCGCATCGCCTCGGCCGCGGCCGTGCACACCGAGGACATCGTCCGGCGATGGCTTCCGGACGGACGGCGCGAGGGGGCGGAGTGGGTGTGCCGTAACCCGCTGCGCTCCGACCGCAGGGCCGGGTCGTTCAAGGTGAACCTCCGGACGGGCAAGTGGGGCGACTTCGCCACCGGCAACGCTGGTGGCGACCTCATCAGCCTGGCCGCCTTTCTCCAATCGATCAGTCAAGCCGAGGCCGCGGTTGCGGTCGCCGGGATGGTGGGCGTCGACGCGTATGAGTGAGTTCTTTGCCCCAATCGCAGGTGCGGCCAAGGGCGGCGAGCCCGGGAAGGCGGAGAAGCAAGCCGGTTCGGTGAGTGTCATGCCCGTGCCGGACAATGCGCCGCCGGCCTTCCCGCGGCGCCACCGCGACCACGGTGAGCCGGCGGCTGTCTGGGCCTACCCGGATGCCGAGGGGCGGGTGCTGTTCTACGCCTGCCGCTTTGCACTGGCGGACGGGGGCAAGACGTATTGCCCGCTCACTCTGTTCGAGTTCCCCAACGGGGCTCTGCGGTGGATCTGGAAGGGGCCCCCGGTCCCCCGCCCGCTCTACGGCCTCGACCAGCTCGCAGCCCGTCCCGAGGCGTATGTGCTGCTCTGTGAGGGGGAGAAGTCCGCCGACGCCGCTCGCACACTCGTGCCGGATTACGTCGCGATCACGAGCCCCAACGGCAGTAAGAATGCCCGGTACGCCGATTGGAGCCCCTTGCGCGGGCGCCACGTCGTGATTTGGCCGGACGCCGATAAGCCCGGGCTCGACTATGCGCATGAGGCAGCCACGCTCGCGCTCAGGGCCGGTGCGTTCTCCGTCGCCCTGGTCGAGCCGCCGGCGGATGTGAGCGCGGTCGGATGGGATGCGGCCGACGCCCTCGACGAGGGATGGACGGCGGAACGCGCCGGGCAGCTCGTGGCTGCGGCGAAGTCTTTTTCCGCGGCTGGGGCCGGGGATCCGGAGGGGCTTCTTGCGGCCACGGAAGGCGACACGAGCGCCGGGACGGCGCCGATCGACGAGAACCTGCCGCCGGTCGCGCGGCTCCGGCCGGAGATCAAGTGGCCGTATGGATACCGCATGACGGCCAAGGGGCTGGTGTTCAAGCCAAAGCAGGACGAGCCCGGAGAGTGGCTGTCCGGCCCCTTCGATGTGCACGCCCTTGTCCGGACCGAGGAGGGCACCGGCTGGTCGCTGGCGATCTCGTTCCGCGACCCTGACGGCCGGCTGCAGACCGTCGTCGTGGCCCTGGCGGATATCGCCGCTGGCGACGCCTCGGACGTTCGCCGCGAGATGGCGAGCAAGGGCCTGCGCCTCGCCTCGGGCCGTGGCGCGAAGGACCGTTTCGTGTCGGCGCTCGCCAGCCTGACGGTCGACCTTCGCGCGATGCTCGTGAGCCGGAGCGGGTGGCACGCCAACGGGGAGGTCTACGCCGCCCCCAACTTCACGGCGACGACGCCGGAGCGCGAGGCTGAGCCGATCGTGTTCCGGGCGGAACAACAGGCAACCGGCTTCCGCACATCTGGCACGCTAGGGGCTTGGATCGAGGAAGTCGGCGCCCTGGCGGCCGGGCAGGGCCGCCTCCTGTTCTCCCTTGGCGTCGCCTTCGCCGGCCCCCTCCTCGAGCCCCTCGGGCAGGAGCCGGGTGCGTTCAACCTCGTCGGCCCGTCCTCGTGCGGCAAGACAACGGCCCTGCGTATGGCGGGGAGCGTTTGGGGCGGCGGCGGCCCGCTCGGGTTCGCTGCCACCTGGCGCACCACCTCGAATGCCTTGGAAGGCACGGCCGCCGCACATAACGACAGCCTGCTTGCCCTCGACGAGCTGGGCATGTGCGAGCCTCGGGACCTCGACGCCGCCGCCTATGCCCTCACCGGCGGCTCAGGCAAGGGGCGTCTCAAGGCGGACGGGGATCTCCGCACGCGCCAACGGTGGCGCATCATGGTCCTGTCCACGGGTGAGATCACCTTGGCGCAGCGCATTGCCGAGGGCGCTGTCACACGCAACGTGCGCGCCGGGCAGATGGTGCGTTTCGTGGACGTGCCAGCCGATGCCGGGCAGGGGCTCGGTCTGTTCGATCACCTGGCAGGATACGGCCACGGTTCCGAGCTCTCTAACGCGATACGCGACCGGACGGGGCGCCTCTACGGGACGGCGGGGCCGGCGTTCGTCAATGCCCTACTCGCGAAGCGGGAGGGGGCCCTCGGGACGGCGCGGGCCCTGATCGCGGCCTTCCTGGCCGAGCGGATGCCAGCGGGCGCCGGTGGGCAGGTGCAGCGGGTCGGGGCGCGGTTTGCGCTCGTTGCCGCGGCCGGCGAGCTGGCAACCGCCTTTGGACTTCTGCCTGTCGAGCGCGGAGCCGTGACGGCGGCGGCGGAGAGCATTTTCCGCCAGTGGCTCGCCCAACGAGGCGGCACGGGGGCAAGCGAGGATCGTGACGCCCTCAAGGCGGTGCGGGACTTCCTACAGCGGCACGCTGCGGCCCGCTTCATTAAGGCCGCACACGGGCTCGACGAGGGCTCGTGGCGGGCGCAGAACGTCGCCGGCTTCCGCCTCGGCCGCGATGAAGAGAACGGGGATTTCGTCTTCCACGACGCCGGATGGGCCGAGGCAACGCAAGGCCTCGATCCGCGCGCCGCGGCGGACGCCTTGGCCTCGGCCGGCTTTCTCGTGCTGGACGCAAGAGGCAAGCGGAAGCGGGCGGAGCGCATCGGGCAGAGGACCATGCGCGTCTATCGGGTCGCGGCCTCGATCCTCGACGGAGAGGACGTATGACGCGCGATCCTGCACCCTTGGGCCCCGACCTGCTCGCACGCTTGGCCGCACTGAGCGAGGGGCCGGCCATGCCTCGCGTGGTTGTCACACCTGTCACCCGGAATGTCACACCTTCCGCCGCAAAAGGTGTGACAGGCTTTTACCAGCAAAATCAGTTACTTACCACAACCGTCACACCTGTCACACCTGTCACACCCTCAGAACCGATGCAATGCGAGTGGGAGGAGCGCGCCGCGATCCTGGAGCATGACGGCGGGTGGTCTCGGGCCGAGGCGGAGTGCATCGCGTCAAGGCTTCTCGATCTGCGGGCGACGGATGCGGGAGCCGAGGAACTGGCCGCGCTCGACTGCCATCTGCTGGCGGGCGTGCGGGCGAGGGGGCGGTAGCGCTCAGCGCCACAGGGACCAGTGGCAGCCAAAGGCTTTGGGTCCTTCTGGCGTCCTACAAGCTCTGCGGGCGATCTGCACCCGGTCCCTCTCTAGTAACGCAGCCTCAAAATCAGGACAAACCATGCAAACAGAGCCTAAAAGCACCCCAAACAGCACACTCGATGCCGTTCACATGTCAGTATCCGAGATAGCCGAACGAGATGGTGTATCCAAAACGACCGTCTCATTACATGTGAAGCGACTATGCGAGAAGCACGACCTACATGTTGAGCGTGACCATCTAGGCCGCGTGAGGAAAGTAAATGTTGCACACTATGACTTCTTGCGAGCGCGCTTCAGCGATCCATCCAAGGTGCAGGCTCCCAAGCGTGAGCTGCCGGTACCAGGGTCGGATAGTTACGACGAGGCGACGCGTCGGCGAGCTTGGTATGATGTTGAGAAACGGCGCCTGGAGGTCGACGAGCTGCGCGGCGCGCTGATCCGGCGCGATCGCCTTGTCGAGGCGATTTCCTCGTGTGGCGAGGCTCTAGTGCGGCCTTTGGATCTGCTCTCGCAGGAGGCTGACAACCTCGCCGAAATCCATACCCGAGAGGGTGATCACGGGCTACGTAAGGCGCTACGCGCGCTCGGCCGCCGCATTCGTGCAGAGCAGGCAACGGCGCTCAAGGCACTGGCCGCAGGCGCACAGCGCGAAGATGATCCGCTGCCTGATAACGGGGTCTGCACCCACGAACCAGCATCCGAGATACCCAGGTAAATATCATAGATAAACACGGGGTTTAACAGATCAATGCAAAATCTACTTCAATCTGTTCCGATCTATAATATAAGATGCGCACACTGTTCTGCGGCTTCTCCCTCTATGGCTGTCCCACTACAACCAGGTTCACCCGCAAAGGCGCTCGGCTACCGTTCACCCCGCGAGTTCATCGCCGCCCATTCAACCCAGTGACCCTGTCCTGTCATTCGGGGGCAACAACGCGGCCTCGTCTTGCGCTTCGCACCGGAAATGCGATCGTGACCACATGGACCTGTTCATGTCCCGCTCAGTCGTGATCTGCTGATCTAGCGCGGCTCGGGAGCATTTCTCTCCGAGATGCAAGCTCACCCGAGCAAGCCAAGTGTCTATCAAAACAGGAGAATTTGGCCGTGATGGTCACGATCGCGCATGGCTTGATCGCAGTTGCCTACGCGATGTGTGCTGTCGGCTACCTGCTCCTAGCCGTTCATCTGAACGGCTAGGAGAGAGCATCGGAGGGGGCACGGTCTAAGCTTGGCAGGCGAACCGCGCCCCCCTTCGATCACTCACCAGACCAGCTGATTGCACCTACCTGGGGGCGGGAGAGGAAACTCTCCTGCCCCCTCTGATGAGCAGACATAACCTTGCACAGGCAACCTGAAGAGAACCTGACAGCCCACATCATTGCCGCCGTGGTTCCTCAGC
>NC_011887.1:300000-458070 GCF_000022085.1 Methylobacterium nodulans ORS 2060 | reverse complement strand
GATCAGTCTGCGTCCGGGGACGCTGCGGCCCAGGCCGGCGGCCGCTTGGCCAGGAAGGCGGCCATGCCTTCCTGAGCCTCGGGGGTGGTGCGCATGCGGGCGATGAGCGCACGCGCATGGTCGGTTTCGTCCGCGAGGCCGTCGTGGCGCTCCAGCCGCGCGAGAAGCGCCTTGCACTGGCGCAGGGCCTGCGGCCCGCAGGCCGCGATGGCGGCGACGAGTGCCTCGATCCGCCCCTGCATCGCCGGCGCGGGCAGCACCTCGTGCACGAGCCCGTCGGCCCATGCCTCGTCGGCGCCGAACGGCTCTGCGGTGAGGAAGCGCCGGCGGGCCCGGCGCAGGCCGATCGCCCGCACGACGAAGGGGCTGATCACCGCCGGGACCAGGCCGAGCCGGGGCTCGCTGAACCGGAACGTCGCACTCGCTTCGGCGAGTGCGACGTCGGCGCAGCTGATGAGGCCCAGGCCGCCGCCGTAGCAGCAGCCCTGGACTACCGCGATCAGCGGCACCGGGAGCGCGGCGAGGCTCCCGAGGGCCCGATCGAGATGGGCCGCATCGCGCAGGTTCTCGGCCCCGGACAGCTCCGCGGCCCGGCGCATCCAGCCGAGATCGGCACCGGCGCAGAAGTGGCGTCCCTCGCCGGTGAGCAGAACTGCGCGCAGCGCCTCCTCCCCGGCGAGATCCTGCGCGATCCGCGCGATCCGCCCGAGCATGTCCTCGTCGAGGGCATTGCCGCGCTCGGGGCGCATGAGGCGGATCTCCGCGACCGGGGCACCGCCGGGCAAGGCCCGGCGGTGAACCACGACGGACTGGTCCATGGCTTTAGGCCGCCGCCCGGGCGGGTTCGGAGGAAGCCGCCGCGTAGATCCGGCGCTGGCCCTCGATCGCGGCGAGGCGGAAGCGCCCGCGGCTCTCCTGCGGGAAGACGCGGTCCTCGGCCTGCGAGGGGGCGTCGTAGAACCAGGCCGCGTAGGTGCGCCCGTCGAGGCGGCGACGGCTGTCGAGCATCGCCCGATGCGCCTCCGCGCGCAGGTGGCGGCGGTATTGCGGCTTGACCGTGGCGGTGAAGAACTCGCCGACCGCGCCGCTGCCGTAGCTGAACAGGCCGATCGTGCGGCCGCCGAGATCCTCGCCGCACCGATCGAGGAGCGAGCACAGGCCGATATAGAGCGAGGCCGAATAGGTGTTGCCGATGGCCCGTCCGTAGATCTGGCTGTCGGCGTAGCAGCTCTCGTCGAGATGCGCCGCCTCGGAGCCCGCGGCCTCGGACAGGGCCGCGAAGGCTTTCTTGGCCATCCGGGTGAAGGGCTGGTGGAAGCAGAGCTTGTCGACCGCGCCTAAGGGCAGCCCGCCCTTGCGCCGATAATCCGCCCAGGCCTCGGCGAGGGACCGCAGGTAGACGTCGATGGAGAGCTTGCCGTCGACACAGGCCGTCGACCGGTGGTTCGGCCGCCAGAAATCCATCACGTCGACGCTGTAGAGGCCGCTCACTGGATGAAGCTCGAGGAGGCGCGGATTGGCGGAGATCACCATCGCCACGGCGCCCGCGCCCTGCGTGCACTCGCCCTCGGATCCGCGCTCGTAGCGCGCGATGTCCGAGGCGATCACCAGGACCTTCTCCATGGGCCGCTGGCGCACGAGATCGGCGGCGAGCTGGATGCCGGCGGTGGCGCTGTAGCAGGCCTGCTTGAACTCGACGACGCGGCAATGCGGGTTCAGCCCGAGCAGGCCATGGACGAAGAGCCCGGCGGATTTCGACTGATCGATGCCGCTCTCCGTGGCGAAGATCACCGTGCTCACCGTATCGCGCAGCTGCCGCGTCAGCAGCGGCGCCACGGCATTGGCCGCCATGCTCACGACGTCCTCGTCCGGCGGCGGAACGGCCATGCGCTCCTGGCCGATGCCCACCAGGTACTTGTTTGGATCGATCCCGTGGGCGATCACCAGATCATGCAGGGAATAATAGTATTCAGGCGTATAGATGGAGATGTCGTCGATGCCAACGCCGGTCATTTCGTCTCTCCTGGTGAATGCACGATGTCCATGAGGCCGCACGGGCCCGACCGTCCGTTCGATCCTGCGTGAGCCGCGCAGGGAGGCGCAGATGTTCCGCCGCCGAGCGACGGCAGGTGTGATCCAACGGAAGTCTCGGTTGGGCTCCGGTGCGGCCCGTCGGAAGTGGATCGTCAGTCGACGATCTCCGAGGGGGTGCGCTGTTCTGCACCGCGCCGCCACCCCGGTATGCACTCTGTCGCATGATCAGCCGATTCAGCATAGCTCGAAATATCTTCATGTTTTCAAAATTACGCTCATGGAACTTCCCGAAGATACCGTGATTATCTTCGATTTTTGTCCAGTGAGAAATTTGATTTTTATTGAGTCTAGGGGAAATGTCTTTTGCCCCCGCCGGATGAGAGAGTCGGCAGGCGATGATGCCGAGACGGCCCGTGGCCGGACCGCCGCCGTGCCGGGCGGCCGCCCATGACGCGAAACCCGCCCCGGGCGGGCCGGGGCGGGTTTCGCGTCATGGGCTGGAAGCGGCGGCAGGATCGGGCGATCGGTCGGATGGGGCGCCCGACGGTGGCGGCGGGCCGCCCTCGCGCGCCATCCGGGCCGGCTTCGTCATCCGGCCTGAGCCAGGCCGGCGACGGTCCCGCGCCGATGGTCCCGGGCGAGAAGCGTGTAGATCGTCGGGAGCACGATCAGGGTGAACGCGGTGCCGACCAGAAGCCCGGCCACGACCACGGCGCCGATCGCGAAGCGGCTCGCCGCCCCGGCGCCGCTCGCGAAGATCAGGGGCACGAGCCCGACGACCATCGCGGCGGTCGTCATCAGGATCGGCCGCAGCCGGATCCGGGCGGCCTCGACGATCGCCGCTGCCCGGTCGAGGCCGTCGCGCTCCTGCAGCTCGTTGGCGAAGGCCGTCATCAGGATGCCGTGCTTGGCGATCAGGCCGACCAGCGTCACCAGGCCGATCTGGGTGAAGATGTTGAGCGTGGTGTAGCCGAGCCAGAGCGGCAGCAGCGCGCCGAAGATCGAGAGCGGTACGCTGACCAGGATCACGAACGGGTCGCGGAAGCTGTTGAACTGCGCGGCCAGCACCAGGAAGATCACCGCGAGGGCAAGCCCGAAGGCGACCGTGAGACGGTGGCCCTCGGTGACGAACTGGCGGGATTGCCCGAGCCAGGCCGTGCCCATCCCGGGGGGCAGATCCTCCGCCTGACGCTGCAGGAACGCGACCGCCTGGCCCATCGTGGTGCCGGGCGCCGGCACGGCCGAGATCGTCACCGCGTTCATCTGGTCGTGCTGGCCGAGCTGGTTCGGCTCCGCGCGCGGCGCGGTCGCAATGACGGTTCCGAGCGGCACCAGCTCTCCGGAGCGCGCGCGGACGTAGAAGCGTTCGAGCCCCGCCCCGTCGGCCCTGAACCGGCGCTCCACCTGCGGGATCACGTCGTAGGACCGGCCCCGGAATTCGAAGCGGTTGACGTACTTCTCCCCGACGAGCGTCGCGAGGGTCGCGGCGACGTCGCGCATCGACAGGCCGAGCTTGCCCGCCCGGGCGCGGTCGACCGAGAGGGCGATCCCCGGCTTGTCCCAGGTGAGGTCGGAATCGACCACCGCGAACAGGCCGCTCGCGCGGGCCGCCGCCACGATCCGCTCCTTGACCGCGTAGAGCTGATCGTAAGGCACCGGTCCGCGCACCACCATCTGGACCGGGAGGCCGGGCGCGGTGGGCAGGGCCGGGAGCAGGAAGGCGATCACCGACAGGCCGGGATTCTGGGCGCCGTCCGCCTGAAGCTCGGCCATGATCGCGGCCGCGCTGCGGCTGCGCCTGTCCCAGGGCACGAGATTGACGCCCGCGAAGACGGAGTGGGGGCCGGGCTCGGTCTGGCTCGACCCGTTGAGGACCCAGGTCGTGTCCGCCTCCGGCAGGCGCCGGAACGCCGCCTCGAGCCGGACCGAGTAGCGTTCCGTGTAGTCGAGATTGGCGTAGCGCGGGGCCTTCGCCACCTCCATGACCGTCCCCTGGTCCTCGGTCGGGGCGAATTCCCGCTCTGCGGCGAGGTAGAGGGCGACCGTGCCGGCGAGCGCCGCGACGGCGAAAGCCGTCATGAGAGCGCGGTGCCGCAGGCTCGCGCGCAGCATGACGGCATAGGCCTCGGCCAGGCGCGCGAAGGCCTGCTCGATGCGCCGCGCGAAGCCGCCATGCTGGCTCTGCGGCTGAAGCAGGAGGGAGCTCATCATCGGCGAGACGCACAGGGCGACCACGCCGGAGACCAGCACCGCGCCCGCGAGGGTGAAGGCGAATTCGCGGAACAGCGAGCCGGTGATGCCCCCGATCAGGCCGATCGGGGCGTAGACCGCCGCGAGCGTGACCGTCATGCCGATGACCGGTCCCACGACCTCGCGGGCTCCCCGCAGCGAAGCCTCGAACGGGCTGGCCCCCTCCTCGATGTGGCGATGGACGTTCTCCACCACGACGATCGCGTCGTCGACCACGAGGCCGATAGCGAGGACCATCGCCAGGAGGGTCAGCAGGTTCAGGCTGAAGCCGGCCACGAGCATCAGGGCCGCCGCCCCGACGAGCGAGAGCGGGATCGTCACCATCGGGATCAGCACGGCGCGCCAGGACCCGAGGAACAGGAAGATCACGATGACGACGACGATCGCCGCCTCGACCAGCGTGTGCTCGACCTCCGTCAGGGCGGCCTGCACGAAGCGGGCGACGTCGAAGACGTTGCTGATGTCGAGGCCGGGCGGCTTGGAGCGTTCGAGCTGGGGCAGGAGGGCGGTGACCGCCCGCACGATGTCGAGGGGGTTGGCGTCCGGCGTCCCGTTCACGGCCACCACCACGGCGGGCCGGCCGTTGATGAGCGCGCTCTCCTCGTAATCCTGGCCGCCGAACGCGATCCGCGCCACATCCTCCAGGCGCACCTGCGGATCGCCGTCGCGCAGGACGAGGCGGCGGAAGGCCTCGGGATCCTGCGCGTCCGTATCGGCGGTGATCGCGGCGGCGGTGAAGGATCCCTTCACCTGACCCGCGGCGATCTGGACGTTGTTGCGGGTCAGCGCCTGCCCGACCTCGGCCGCGGTGAGGCCGTGGGCCGCCAGCCGGTCCGGATCGAGCCAGACGCGTAAGGAGAGGTTGCGCCCGCCCATGATCTGGGCCGAGGCCACGCCCTTGACCGAGGCGAAGAGCGGCTGGACCGCGCGCACCGCATAGTCGGTGATCTCGGGGATCGGCAGCGTCTCGCTCATCAGCGCGACGTACATGACGGCGGTGGGATCGTCGGTGACCTTCTCGATCACCGGATCGTAGGCCTCCTCCGGCAGGCGGTACTTGGTCTGCTGGACCTTGGCCATGATCTCGGCGAGGCTGCGGTCCGGGTCGGCGTCGAGGCGCAGCCGGGCCTTGATCAGGCTGCGCCCGTCGCTCGAGATCGAGCTGAGATACTCGATGCCGTCGGCGGTGGCGATGGCCTGCGAGAGCGGCACCGTCACGAAGCCCTGCATCAGGCCCTGGGCCGCACCCGGATAGCGGGTCTCGACCGTGATCGCGGCGCTCTGGAGCTTCGGGTATTGCCGCACCGGCAGGGCGAGCAGCGCGAAGGTGCCGCCGAGCAGCACCATAAGGCTCACCACGATCGCCAGCGTCGGCCGGCGCACGAACAGGTCGGTGAAGGCCATCGCGGGTTCTCCTCACCGCAGGGCGGGTTCCGGCGCCGCGGAGGCGGCGTGGCGCGCTTCCAGCCGCACCGGCTGTCCCGGGGAGAGGCGGAGCTGCCCGGCGGTGACGACGACCTCGCCGGGCTCCAGGCCCGCGCTGACGACGATGCGGCCCTCGCTGCGCCGTCCCGTGGTGACGGAGACCTGCGCGACGTGGCCATGGCCGTCCGCGTCGAGGTCGCGCACCACGAAGGCCGTGTCGGTGGCTGCGCTCGCCACGATGGCGGTCTCCGGCACGGTGACCACGCCGCGCTCGGGCGCGAAGCGCAGCGTCGCCGTGACCGAGGCGCCCGGGCGCAGCGAGCGGTCCCGATTGTCGAGACGGGCGCGCAGGCGGATGTTGCGGGTCCCGGGATCGATCTGGGGCTCGATCGTGTCGAGGCGCGCCAGGACGGTCCGGCCTCCCGCTGCGTCGCTCGCCACCTCCACGGCCTGCCCCTCGCGCAGGTCGGCGAGGTATCGCTGCGGGACCGCGAAATCGACGTAGAGTGCATCGAGCGCGGTGAGCGTCACGATCGGATCGCCGGCCCGCAGGTAATGGCCGGGATCCGTGCGCCGCAGGCCGAGTTCGCCGGCGAAGGGCGCGCGCACCACCCGTTGCGCGAGGGCGGCCTCGGCGGCCTGCCGCTGAGCGACGGCCTGGTCGAGGCCCGCCTGGCGGCGGTCGACCTCCGCCTGCGCCGTGGCCTCCCGCTGCAGCAGCGCGCGCGCCCGATCGAGCTGCAGCCGTGCCAGCGTTTCCTCGGCGCGGCTCCGGTTCAGCTCCGCCTGCTGCGGATCCCGGAACAGGTCGAGGATCGGGGCGCCGGCCTCGACCCGTGCGCCCTCCTGGAAGTGGATCGCGACCACGCGCCCATCGACTTCGGGCGACAGGGTCACCTGCTGGACCGCCCGGAGCGACGCGACGGCGGTGACGCCGCGGCCGAGGGGCGTGTCGGAGACCCGGCTCGTCTCGACGGCGAGCGGCTTGACCGGCTGGTCCGGGTCCGGGCGAGCCGGCGCGCCGCCCGTCCCGGCGAGCAGCAGGGCGCCCGGCGTCGCGACCGCGAGGCCGAGCAGGATCCGTGAGGTGCGTCTCATGGCGGAAGCTCCTTCGGCGCGACGCCGGCCCGCTCACCCGAATAGGCGTGCGGCGGTCTCAGCCACCAGGCGGCCCTGGAAGTGGGCTCCCTCGATCTCGGTGGCGCTCGGCCAGCGGCTGCCGTCGCCGCCCGTGATCGTGGTGGCGCCGTAGGGGCTCGCGCCGCTCACCGCCTCGATGCCGAGCTGGCCCTGGAAACTGTAGGGCAGCCCGACCACGACGAGCCCGAGATGAAGCAGGTTGGTGATCAGGGAGAACAGGGTCGTCTCCTGGCCGCCATGCTGGGTCGCGGTCGCCGTGAAGGCGGCGCCGACCCGGCCGTTGAGGGCGCCGCGCGCCCACAGGCCGCCGGTCTGGTCGAGGAAATTCGCCATCTGGGCCGAAACGCGGCCGTAGCGGGTGCCGCAGCCGATGATGATCGCGTCGTAGTCCGGCAACTCCTCGACACTCGCCAGGGGCGCGGCCTGGTCGAGCTTGTAGCCGGCCTGCCGGGCGACCGCATCGGGCACCGTTTCCGGGACGCGGCGCAGCGCCACCGTGGCCCCCGCTTCGCGTGCGCCCGCCGCGACGGCCTGCGCCATCGCCTCCACATGGCCGTAGGCCGAATGATACAGGACGAGAACCTTGGGCAACCGAGCCTCCTCCGGGGGGTTACGTCGGTGCCCGAAATCTACGCGCGCCGGATCTTGCCGGGAGGCAGCCGGAATGGCACGGGTCGTTCCAGAATTGGGACGTGACCGTGCGGAACCTGACGGATCTCTACTACTTCGCCAAGGTGGCCGAGCATGGCGGCTTCTCGGCCGCCAGTCGGGTGCTCGACCAGCCGAAATCGACGCTGAGCCGCCGCATCGCAGCGCTGGAACGCGACCTCGGGGTCCGGCTGATCCAGCGCACCAACAACCGCTTCGCGCTGACGGAGATCGGCAGCGCCTATGTGGCGCATTGCCAGGCGATGATCGCCGAGGCGCAGGCGGCGCAGCAGGTCGTGGAGAACTGGCGCGCTGAGCCGACCGGGACGCTGCGCGTCAGCTGCCCGATCGCGCTCGCCCAGGCCCGCGTCTCCGAGATCGTCGCGCGCTTCATGATCGCCCATCCGGGCGTTTCCGTCCGCTTCATCGCCACGAACCGGACGGTCGACCTGATCGAGGAGGGCATCGACGTGGCGTTGCGGGTGCGCTTCCCGCCGCTCGAAGAATCGGATCTCGTCATGCGGGTGCTGTCGGACAGCACCCAGGCGATCGTGGGGGCGCCGGCCCTCCTCGACCGCCTCGGCCGTCCCTCCGCCCCGGAGGCTCTGGCGGGTATGGATGCGCTCGACCTGATCCGCCAGGACCGGAACCATGTCTGGCACCTGACGCACCAGGACGGGCGCAGCGTCGCGATTCCCTTTGCGCCGCGCCTTGTGTCGGACGACATGCTCACCCTGCGCCAGGCCGCCCGGGAGGGGGTCGGGGTCGTCCGCCTGCCCACCTATCTGGTGCAGGCGGCCCTGGACAAGGGCGACCTCGAAGCCGTGCTTCCGGCCTGGACGCCGCGCAGCGGCATCATCCACGCCGTCCTGCCGTCCCGTCGCGGTCTCGCGCGGGCCACGCGCCTGTTCGTCGACAGCCTGGTCGAGGGTTTCAGGCAGCCCGCACGCAGATAGGGGGACCGTGATCCCGGCCGAGGCCGTGCGGGTTCGCCCGAGCCGGACGGTCCCGCGCCGCAGCATCGTGATGCGGCGCTCCAGCGCGCTCCCCGCCGCAGTGGATGCCGGTTCGGCGCAAGGGAGCGCGAAAAATCAAAGACTGAAGAGCCGTACCCGTTTCAACCGAAACGGGCACGGCTCTAGCGCGACCACCTCTGCCTCCTCGTTCGCCTTCGCGCTCACGGCGGCCAGGCGCTGCCCGTATCCACCCGCGACACAGTCAGGCGTGCACATCCGTCGCCTCGTCCTCATCCTCGCCGGTTCCGGCCTCGATGGTCTCCCCTCGCAGGTAGCGCGCCTGCGCCTCGGCCACGCGCCTCACCGCTTGCACATGGCGGATCGACACCGTGCCGGCGGATGTCGGGGCCGCTCCCCGCTTGATGGCGAGAAGCTCCGGGTCGCCCCAGCGGTCGAGCAGGACCTGGAAAGCTTCGTGCCGGGATGCGTCGAAGGCGATGCGTTGGCCCATCATGTCCTTGTACGGATGGGCTGGGTGGATGCCCGCGCAGGGGACCCAACCCGTTGGAATCGGGGTCGTCGCCGCATGCGTACGTCCGCTCCGCAGGAGCTTCGGCAGTACGTGCGTATGGGGCCCCTCAGGGCTGGTGCCGCCGGGCCCGGGGATCGGGGCATAGACTTCGACACGGCCGATGCGAGCGAGAAACACCCGGTGCGGGCTCATCGCCACGAGATGCGGCCCAATCGGGTTGCCTGGATCGAACAGAGGCCGTCCCGCGCCCGCCCGCAGGCATGCGATGGCGTCCGGGTCTCGGGTGCGCACGCAGGCATCCACCGCGAGCAGGTCGAGACCGAGGTCAAACAGCACCCCGTCCCGGTCCTGTTCCCGGGCCGCGTTACGGTCCGGACCAAGTTCCGTCACCACGCCGCGCCGGCTCATGGCGCAGGCATCCTCCGGCAGGCAGAGGGCAACGGCGTGGTTCCAGCCCGAGGCGACGGCGGTCTCGTAGGCAACCGGCCGCAGGTCGGGACACGCGGTCAGGGCGATGGCGCCTCGGGTGGTCGCCATGCCCATCCGCTCGTCCGGCAGAGCCATGACCGGTTCGTCCGGATCGCGCATGAACTCCGCAATGGCGCCGAAGCTGCCGAGGCTCCATGCGGTGCCGGGATCGGCCAGCGCCTCCCGCAGGAGCGCGGCAACCTCCTCATGGCGGGATGATTGCGCCATCGCTCTCCTCCTTGACCGCCCCTGAACGTGCCCAGGGCAGGATGTATCTCGTTCCGTCCGGGGCTCGTCCCCGGCGTGCCGTCACGCCGAACACCTCGGCGAGCAGCGCGTCCGTCAGTGCCTCTTCCGGATGGCCGTCCGCGACGAGCCGGCCGCCCTTCAGCACGACGATGCGGTCGCAGAAGCGGGCTGCGAGCCCGAGGTCGTGCAGGACGGCGACCACGCCGGCGCCGTCGCGCGCGACAGCCCGGAGCAGGGCCATGGCGTCGAGCTGGTGCGCCGGGTCCAGGGCCGTGACCGGCTCATCGGCCAGCAGCCACTCGGCCTCGACCGCGAGCGCCCGGGCGAGCAGCGCGCGCATGCGCTCGCCCGAGGACAGGGTCGGCTCGGGCCGGTCAGCGAGATGCTCGACGTCGGTGCGCACCATCGCGCGCGCGATGGCGACCTCGTCGGCATCGGTGAGAGGCGCGAAGGCGCGGCGATGCGGCAGCCGGCCGAGTGCCACGATCTCGCGCACCGTCATCGGCCACCCGACCCCCGCTCCTTGGAACAGGGCCGCAACACGACGGGCGCGCTCGTCACGGCACATGCCGGACGTGCTGCGTCCCTCGAGGGTGACGCTGCCCTCCGTCGGGGCGACCAGCGCCGCCAGGACGCGCAGGAGCGTGGTCTTGCCGGCGCCGTTCGGGCCGACCAACCCGACGAAACGGCCTCGTTCCAGAGCAATGCTGACGTCGGAGAGAACCGTCCGGCCGTCGAGCGTCACGCGGATGTCCCGTGCGGCCAGGCTCATGCCCGGCTCCCGCGGTTGCGCAGGAGCAGGACGATCAGGAAAGGCGCGCCGACGAGCGCCGTCACGACCCCGAGCTTGAGTTCGGGCCGGGTGGCGAGCAGCCGCACACCGATGTCCGCGGACAGGACCAGCGCCGCGCCCGCCAGCCCGCTCGGCCACAGGCATGCGCCGGGACGCGCCCCGACCAGCGGACGCATGAGATGGGGCACGACGAGGCCGACGAAGCCGATGGCGCCGCTGACCGCGACCCCGCTGCCGACCGCGAGGGCCGCACCCGTGACCAGGCGCAGGCGTGCGGAGACGAGACCGACACCGAGACTCGCCGCAGTGTCCTCGCCGAGCGCGAGGGCATCGAGGGCCGATGCCGTCGAGAGCATCAACCCCCAGCCGATGGCCATCAACGGCAGGCAGAGGAGGACGTGATCCATGCTGCGGTCGGCGAGCGAGCCCATGAGCCAGAATACGATCTCGAGCGCCGCGTAGGGGTTCGGCGACAGGTTGAGCGCGAGCGCGGTCAGGGCGCCGGCAAGGCTCGACAGGCCGACGCCGGCCAGGATGAGGCCGAGCGTGCTGCTGCCGCGCGCCGCGAGGAGGTTGAGGAGGAGCGCCGCACCGGCCGCACCCGCGATGCCCCCGAGCGGCAGGGCAAGGCTGAGGGAGGCGGCGAACCCACCGTAGAAGACGACCACGGCGCCGAGCGCAGCGGCCGACGAGATGCCGAGGATGCCGGGGTCGGCGAGTGGGTTGCGCAGGTAGCCCTGCATCACCGCCCCCGTGAGGCCGAGGCTGAACCCGACGACGCCCCCGAGCAGGGCGCGCGGGATGCGCAGCTCCCACAGCACCAGGGCCGGGAGCGTGGTTCTGCCCGCGAGGAGGTCCGCGAAGGCTGCCTGGACGTCGAAGGGCGCGTACCCGATGGCGATGGAGGCGAGCGTCAGGGCGACGACCGTGACGGCGAGGAGAACGACGACGGTCCGGCCGGCCGCCGACGTGCCGAACCGCCGCGATGCGGAGCGAGCGAGGGTCGGGACGGCCGCATTCATGGGAGGGGCGCCATCTCGTTCGCCGCCTTGGCAAGCCGCGCCACGACCTCGGCGACCTGAGGGCCAGGGCAGGTCCAGAAGCGGTTCGGGATCGCGACCGTTCGGCCGTCACGGCTCAGGGCCCGGAAGACGGGATGGTGCAGGAGCGTGTCGGCGAGCGAGGGCGCCCTGGGCTCGCTCTCGTCGACGACGATCAGGTCCGCGCCCGCGAGCGCCGCGGCTTCGAGCGGCACCTGCCCGAAGCGGTCGCGGCCGAGCTCGGCCGCGACGTTGACGAGGCCGGCGGCACGGATGAGCGCGTCGCCAGGCTGCCCGGAGCGACCGTGAAGGCGTTCGGGCGCATCACCAGAACCCTCAAGGGACGAGTGGAGGGGGTAACGGCGGCGAGCTTCGCGTCGAGTTCCGCGACCATCGCCGCGCCCCGCTCGGACCGACCCAATGCCGCCGCCATGTGCCGGATCTGCGTGCGCACGCCGTCGAGGTCGGCCGGCGCGCCGAGTTCGAGCACCGGGAAGCCGACGCGCTTCAGCATGCCGACGGTCGTGCGCGTGGTGAAGGCACCCGCAATGACGAGATCGGGACGGAGCGCGACGATCTCCTCCGTGAGGCCGCGCGTCACCGGTACGCCGGCGGCCTCGGCCGCGACCGTCGAGCCGCGCGGGTCCCGAGCGAGATAGCTGACGGCCGAGACCTGTGCGCGGTCGGCGAGCCGGAGGACGAGTTCATCCGCGCACAGGTTCATCGAGACCACGCGTGCCGGCACCTCCGCCGTGCCGGCGGCGCGAGCCGCCGCAGGCACGGCGGTCAGCAGGACCGAGAGAATGAGAGCGCCTCGCAACGGCATCGGCATCCTCAGAACGAGGTCAGGCGTACGCCACCGTAGACGGCGAGCCCCGGGCCGAGGAACCCGGTTGGGTTCTGGTAGCGCTGATCGAACAGGTTATCGATGCGCGCGAACAAGGTCGTCGTTTCCGAGCACGCGTAGTTGGCCGACAGGTTGACAAGGGTGAGGCTGGGGTTCTTCAGCCGCGTCACCGAAAAGTCCCGGTTGCCATCGACGAACGAGCCGATGGAGATCAGCGTGCCGGTGAGCGTCAGGTTCGGCAGTGGCGTCCAGATGCCGGTGAGGCTGACCTTATGACGGGGACGCCGCAGCAGCTCCTGATTCGCGACTTCGTCCTTGGTCACGGTGTTGGTGTAGTCGACCCGGGCGCTCAGCGTATCGGTGAGCTTGACCGAGACGAAGCTCTCCGCGCCGTAGGCGACGGCTCGGCCGACATTCACGTTGGTCGCGTAGGTCGGGAGGTAGGCCGTCTGGATCAGGTTGCGGAAATCGGTCTCGAAATAGGTCGCCCCAACGAGCACACGCTCGCCCAGCTTGCGCTCAAGATCCGGCAAAGTCTTTTTCCTTCAGAGATTTACGACTTGGCCGCCTTGTCAGTTCGGGACTTTATTCGGGAGTTCGTGCGACGGGAAGCAGTATCGGCGGCGGTCTCGACCATCGCTTGCCGCAGGTCGTCCAGGTCCGCGTGAGCATACTTCTCCGTCACGCTCAGGTGCGGGTCAGCGTGAAGCGGTAGGCTCCGCAGCGCGAGATGTCCGCGCTGCGCTTGATCATGTCGGCGAAGGCAACGCCGAACAGGTCCTTGGCCCGGAGGTCAGCGAGCATCGGACGTCTCCGGTGGCTCGCCGTAAGCCTCGACTGTGCGCCGCAGGGCTTGCGTGCTGATGCTGCGACGGAACCCGACGACGATGACCTCGCCGATCTCGCCCTCCATGCCCGCGATCAGGGCGTAGCGGGCGTACTCCACGAAGGGCTTTAGCGCCTCGCGCAGGCGGACGATCTCGTCCACTCGGTCGCCCAGATCGCACAGCACCTCCTGGTGCTCCGTTCTGAGTGCGGCGAATGCCGCCTCCGTCGCTGCGACGAGCTTCTTGTGCTCGGCGACGGTCAGTTGGCCTTGCCGGGCGGCCTCCACCGAGAGCCGAGTATGGTGGATCGGGCAGCGGCCGAGCCAGAGCCAGAAGAGGGTCTTCCAGCCTCGGAGAGTGTGGGGCCAGCGGTAGCGCATCAGCGGTGCTCCGACACGTACAGGGACCGCCGCGGCGGCAGGGATTTCACGAGGGGCGTGGTGGCGCGGTGCGCGGGGCGCCCAGCGGGCATGGGCCGCCCGCCGGCGAGCGGTCGTGCGTGCGGGTCACGGATGCCGTTGTGGGCGTCAGCTTGCCGCTTCGCCTTGTCGATGTGCGCCCGGTCCCGCTTCGTCTTGGCGGTATGGCAATCGGTGCAGAGCACCTGAGCATTGGCCAGGATCGACGGGCCGCCGAGGGCATCCGGTAGGATGTGGTCAACCTGGAAGCGGCCGGGCTGGAGTTCGCAGGGGCAACGCTCTCCGGTTGTCCGCCGCCGTCGAGCGCGGCAAGGGCTTCGAGCCTGCCGATTCGCGCTCCGGCTACCTCCCGCTCCGCCGCGAGGCGTGAGCCATGCGCTCCATCACGCTTTTCCCGATCCGCCGGCCACCACCTGGCCCTGCCGGCGGCGCGCCCGGGCCGGCCACCCGCCCCATCCAGTCCCGGCCCGGGCGCAATCCTGATCGCGTCGCCGACAGCGGTGATGCCCCGGAGCCTGCTGCCCCCAGCAGGCGGTTCAGCGCCACGCCCTATCGGCTCTGCTGTACGGCGACGCCGGCTCCGAACGACCACACCGAGCTCGGCCAGCACAGCGAATTCCTCGGTGTGCTGCGCCCGCCGGAGATGCTGTCCCGCTGGTTCATCGCCGACCAAGTCAACGCGGGCCGCTACCGGCTGAAGAAACCCGCCGTTCGACCTTTCTGGGACTGGGTTGCCTCGTGGGCCCGGTGCGTCTCCCTGCCGTCCGACCTCGGCTTCTCGGACGAGGGCTTCAGGATGCCCGAGCTGGTGGTCCGCCGGCACATCGTCCAGGCGGACCGCTCCGTTGATGCCGGCGAGGAGAAGAGCGGGCAGGGGCGCCTGTTCCGCATCCCGAGCGCCTCGGCGACCTCGATCCACCAGGAGAAGCGCCTCACCGAGGACGAGCGGGCGCTGCGCGTCGCCGAGCTGGTGCGCGCCGAGCCGGCCGAGGCGTGGATCTGCTGGGTTGAGACGGACTACGACGCCGACGCGTTGCGCGAGGCCTTGCCGGAGGCCGTCGAAGTTCGCGGCAGCCACCACATCGACCTGAAGGAGGAGCGGCTGGCCGCCTTCTCCTCCGGCCAGATCCGCATCCTGATCACCAAGCCGAGCATCGCGGGATTCGGGCTGAACTGGCAGCACTGCGCCCGCATGGCCTTCATGGGCCTCTCGTTCTCCTACGAGTCCTTCTATCAGGCCGTGCGCCGCTGCTGGCGCTTCCGACAGACGCGGAACGTGCATGCCCATGTGGTCTGTGCCGACACCGAGGCGTCGATCTGGGACGTCGTGAACCGGAAGTCGGGCGACCACTCAGCGATGAAGGCCGAGATGGCCGCCGCCATGGCGCGCGCCGCCCGCTCGCACCGCGTCCTCGAAACCTACGATCCGCAGCAAGGGGCACGCCTGCCGGCGTGGATGGTGCCGTGACCGCCAACGTCTTCGCCTCGCACATCAGCCAGCGCTTTGCCGCCTACCACGTCGACACGGTCGAATTCACAAAAGAGATGCCGGACGACTGCGTCGATTTTTCCGTGTACTCGCCGCCGTTCTCCTCTCTGTACATCTACAGCGAGAGCGAGCGCGACATGGGCAATGTCGGCTCGGATGATGAGTTCCAGGCCCACTATCGCTATCTCGTGAAGGAGCTTTTCAGGATTACGAAGCCCGGACGCCTGACTGCGATCCACGTCAAGGATCTGGTCTACTACTCGAACGCCAGCGAGCGCGGTGACCGCGGCATCCGGGATTTCACGGGTGCCTGCATCCGCACTCACGTGCAGGAGGGCTGGAGCTTCCACCGTCGCATCACCATCGACCGCTGCCCGGTCCGGGAGATGCAGAAGACGAAGAGCGATCGGCTCCTCTACAAGAACTTCCGCACCGATGCGGCGCGCACAGGCGGAGGCCTGCCCGAATACATCGTCGTGTTCCGCAAATGGGCCGATGGCATGGATGCCGTGCCGCCCGTGCTGCACGATCCGGCCGAGCACCCGCTGGAGAGCTGGCAGGACCTCGCCCAGCCGATCTGGATGACGAGCGGGATCTGGTACGACACCGACGAGACCGACGTGCTGAACGTCCGGGTGGCGCGGGACGCGGAGGCCGAGAAGCACCTCTGCCCGATGCCGCTGGACCTCACCGAGCGGCTGGTGCGCCAGTACACCAACCCGGATGAGACAGTCTATTCACCGTTCATGGGCATCGGCTCTGAAGGCTATCAGAGCTTGTTGCAGGGGCGCCGCTTCATTGGAACCGAACTCAAGCAGTCCTACTACACGCAGGCGGTGCGCTATCTTACGGAGGCCGAGCAGCGCGGCACCACCGCGACCCTGTTCACGCACATGGCCGCCGCCGAGTAGCGGCCATGAATGCGCCGTCGCATCCCACCATCCAGCAGCAGATCGACGAGGTGCTGTGCTGCGCCTTGTCGATCGAGGCGGCTGTCCGCGCCTGGGAGCAGGCCCCAGAGAAGCGCCGCGCCGTCGAGACCGGCTGTTGCCGGTCCAAGATCGAGCCGCTCCGCGCTGCGGTCCGCACGCTCGAACTCGTCCGCGACAACGCTGACGAGTTCCGGGCCGCCATCATCGCCAAGCGGGGGAGGGATGCTGCGTGAGCAAGGTCTCTCGCCGGCAGCTTGCGCTGCTCGCATCTTGCCCGCAGTGCGGTGCACGCCGCGGCATGGCGTGCCAGGGTGTGCGGGGAAATCGGAAGGCTCCGCATCAAGCGCGACTGAAGAACCTGCTCGCACGCGCGACGAAGGAAGCCGGCCACCTCGGCGACGAGGTGCCTCCAGCCCGCATGAAGCGGCAGGGCTTCTACTGGTCCGACGAGTGGCGTGCCGTTCGGTATCAGGCGCTCAAGCTGCACGGCGGGGCCTGCCAGTGCTGCGGCGCTCGCGGCACGAAGCGCGCCCCCCTGCACGTCGACCATATCAAGCCCCGATCGCGCTATCCGCACCTCGCGCTGGAGATCTCGAACCTCCAGGTGCTCTGCGAGGACTGCAACCTCGGCAAGGGCGCGAGCGACGACACGGATTGGCGTCCGGCTCCGGCGAGGCTGCAATGAGCGCATATCCGAGCCTGCCACTCTTCACCGACGCCTTCATCGCCGACACGGGCCATCTCTCGGCTGCGGAGACCGGCGCATACCTGATGCTGCTCATGGTGGCCTGGCGATCGCCTGGCTGTAGTCTGCCGGTCCTCGCCACGCAGGCTGTTGGCGAGGGCGGTCGCACCCTCGCCAAGGGGCTCTACCTCTCCGTTCTCGCCCGCTATCCCGCTTGGGCGATCGAGCAGGCCTGCAATCGGTTCGCTCAAGGCTTCGCGGGCGATCGGAAGTTCATGCCCTCGCCCGGCGATCTGGCGCACGAGGTGCGGCGGCTGATTGAGCCGCAGGTTGCCGAGCGTGCGCGCCTGAGCCGCGTGCTCGATGCCGAGGTCATCCCCGATCCCGATCCAACCATGGCCGAGAAGGCCCGCAAGGCCGCGGCCGACCTCGCGGCGCGGCTGGCGATGCCGGGCGAGGAGCGACCGACACCGGAGGCCGAGGCTGAAGCCGCCACGAACCATCTCGAGCAGCTGAAGGCCCAGGGCCTCGGCGGCCTGAAACTCTCCGAGGCAACGGTGGCCAAGATGCTCGGCCGGCCGGCGCAGCACGCTGAGCCGGCCTAACCCCATCCCGTTTCCACGGGCTCACCCCGAGGCTCAAGCGCCTCTCTCACAACAGGACAACACCATGTCCGACACCACGACCTCCCCGTTGCCCACCCAGGACCTAGTCAGCCTGACCGCCGGCATCGTCGGCGCCTACGTCGCCCACACCGCCGTTCCCCCTGCAGAGCTGCCCGACCTCATCGCCTCGGTGCACGGCGCACTCGCGAGTCTCGGCCAGCCCTCCGAGCCCGAGACGCCCGTCCTCGTCCCGTCGGTGCCGATCAAGCGGACCGTCACGCCGGACGCGATCATCAGCCTGGAGGACGGCAAGCCCTACAAGTCGCTGAAGCGCCACCTGCGCACCCACGGGCTCACGCCCGAGCGGTACCGGGCCAAGTGGGGCCTTCCGCTCGATTATCCGATGGTCGCGGCGAACTACGCGGCGCAACGCTCCGAGCTGGCCAAGAACTCTGGGCTGGGCCGCAAGGGTGCAGCTGGGCGCAGCGGCGGCCGTTCGCAGGCGAAGGCGCGCTGAGGAGCCCTAAGCAGTGTGAGCCTGCAGGGGAGCCCTGGAGCGAACGGCAGAGGCGGCGAGGAGCCGAGCGAGGTGGCAGAGCCCCCTGAGCCTGCTGATCCGCTCCCTGCGTGGACCGCCAAGGACATCGAGCGGTGGGTCATCATCCCGATGCGGCTCCTGCGGGAATCCGCGGTCGCCACCAGGCCCGGCAATGCGCTGCGCTCTACCGACCTGGAGCAGCCGAGCGCCAGCTTCGACATTCTGGCGTTTGCCCACACGGTGCTGACCGACAAGGACGAGTTCCTGGCGCTGACGACTTACGCGCGCATCCGGGCGGCCGGCGGGGACGCGGAGGCCTCGATTGCGGAGTGGTGCCGTGAGAAGGGTTGGCAAGAGCGCACCTTTCACCGACGGCGCGTGCGGGCTTGTGAGCGGCTCGCCGCGGCAAAGAACGCGGCGAGCTTGGCCGAAGGCGAAAATCGGTCTGGGTTCGGAACTCGACCAGCTAGACGGTGAGAGGCGGCTGTCGGTGACTCTCTGCCTTTCCTACCCGCTGCTGCATTCCTCATCCTGCCGCCCGACAGCGTGGTCCTGGCTCAGGATGAGAGAACCGCGGCAGAGAACAGCGGCCGCGACGAAGAGCTCGACAGCGAGCCCCTGTTTGGCTTCACCGAAGGCTCCGACATGGGCGAGCCCGGCGAGAAGGAACCGGAGCTCCTGGCGCAATCGGCTGTCCGTGGTGATGCCCACGGGCAGGTGTCAGACGAGGACCGGTGGCCCCCTCCGGCTGACCGGCCCCCGTCCCTTTGCGAGGAGTCTCGCTGGCGGCGCGGGGACGTGCGGGGGAGACACCCGCGCCGACCGCCGGTAACTCGCCGGCCGACCAATCAGTTCCGATGGATCGCGCAGGAGGCCACCAGCGGCCGATCGTGCCTGTCGAGTCCCCGCCCCCGGCACCGCCGGCCCCCTCAAACGCCGCCTGCGACTCTCCTGCGGCCCGGGGCGGGCGTCCAGGCGCATCGGATCGCGCGGGCGGACTTGCGCTCGGCGGTCACCTCGACGCGGAGCAACTCCTCCGTCGACCGGCGGAGTTCAGCCGCCTGACGGTTCCACTCCGTGATCGTCTCTTCGACCTGCCGCAGCACCTCGGCGAGGTTGGGGTCCTTCATGACCGGTTGCCATCAATCGTTGGGGCACAAGGCCCACGAGTCGACGTCCGGTTGCTCGTCTGGTTCCGCTGCGCCGGCCGACGGTCACCTCTGCCGCGTCCTCAACAAGCGATCGACAAGCTTGAGCACGGCGCGCCATAATGCTCCCGATAACGCGGATGAGCAGATAATAATCGCTTTTTTAAGGCGAGGTCAGGTTCTATAGAATAAATCTATAATCTAAGTGCTTATAAGACAGACGATGGGACGATATTATTGCAGATTGCGAAGAAGAATGTGACTCCAGCGAGGAGAGCGGTTGGAACGGCTATCAGGGGCTGAAAACAAGAAAAGCCCGCCACAGTAAACCGGGCGGGCGAAGGCAGCTCGTAGGTAATTACCCACGCCCGTGGCGGTAGGATCAGGCGCGGATGATGTTGAGGATAGTGGCGAAGGTGCCGGCCCCCGAGAGGCGGGCCGTGTCGACGACGGTGCGCACGTCCGCCTCACCCGCGGCCGCCCACATGGCCCGATAGCCGTTCGTCACCTTCCGCTGCACCACTGCCGGGCGCAGCGCGCGCTCGCAAGCGTTGTTGGTGACCGCCACGCGGCCGGGATGGTCGAGGAAGACCAGGAGCTGGTCGCGGGCTCGGCCGATCTTGGCTTGCAGAGCGCGGGTCAGATCGCAGCGGCTTGGTGCAGCGAGGATGGCGGACAGCTGCCGATCCAGGGCCCGGCGCTTGGCCGAGAGCGTCGAGGCGGCCAGGTCGGTGACGCGCTCGGCCAGGCTGAACACGCTTCCCAGCCAGAGTTGTAGGCGCAGCGGCACGGGGTCGTCGCTGACCTCGACCGCGTAGGCGACGTCACGGGCCAAATGCGCCAGGCAGGTCTGGTGATGCTCACCGTGGCCCTGCTGGGCGGTGTAGCGGTCCGACAGCCACACGGACGGCCGGTGTCCGTCCATCATCGCGTGCACCACCGCGGCGGCCCGCGTCGAGGCCGCGTGATGAACGACCGCTGCGTCCGAGCGGAACACCCAATGATACGAGTTGCTGCCCTCGATGCGCACGCCGGTCTCATCCGAGGCGACTACCGCGGCCCGGCGCAGCGCCGAGACCGCAGCTTCGCGATCGGCACGGAACTGCCTCTGGGCCCGACGCAGCAGGTTCATCAGCCCGCCCTGGCTCAAGGTGAGCCCGAACAGGTCCGACAACGCGGCCTGCAGCCGCTCGTAGGACAGAGCCTGGAAGGTCTTCAGATACACCGCCACCGCGTGCAGGCGCGGGCCGAACGGCGTGCCGCGTGCGGCCTGCGGCACTGGAGCGACGACGCGCGTGCCACAAGCCGGGCAGCGGACGGCGAGCCGTTGATGCTGGGTGACCATCGGTGCCACCGCGGGCAAGTCGATCTGCTCGCACACGCTGACGATCTCGGCCGGCAGATCCGGAGCCAGAACACCTCCGCAGCAGGGGCAGTGACCCGGGCGGTGAGCGACGATCTCGTCGGGATCGGGGCTGAGCGTTCGGCTATGTCCCTCGTGACCCGGCTTGGCGCCGCCGGGCTTGGCCTGCTCGCGCCGCTCCTTGCGGTCGGTCGAGGGCGGCTTGGACGAGGTGCGCGAGGTCTTCTCGGGGCGCTGCAGCCGCAGCACCAGCTCGATCAGCTCCTGCTTGCTCAGGCGTTCCAGCTCGCTGCGGCCCATCCCACGAGGGAATCAGCCAAATCGCCTCCCGGCAAGAGGCGCGGCGAACTCCCTCTAGCGGCCTCGCTTGTGGGTCACGCCGCGCTCGCGCGCACCCCGTGGGTAATTACGCTCGTAGACAAGTGGCACTAGAAGTACACGCCTCAGGCGGCGAGGCAATCCTGCCGTTTGGACTAGGCCGGCGCGGTTTGCATGTTGCACAGCACCAGCTCATTCACCCAGTTCAGGGCACGCTGGATGTGAGCGCCCGTCGTCGCCGGAAATGCGCCCGCCCGCGTGAGGCCGGCCCCATTCGCATAAGAGCGGCGTATGGAATCGGCCTTGGCCACGTAGAGGACTGACCGTCCATCGAGCACGCCGACCTGCGCCGTCTCGCTGGCCTCCTGCATCACGGCCTTGGCCGTCGAGACAGCGATGTCGCCGAAGTCGAGCTGCCTCTCGAAGGCGCTCCCCTGGACCAGCACCTGAGGCCCAAGCGCGACGTCGCCGTTCTCGAAGAACCCGGATGGCCCTGTGAGTGGAGAGCGTGTGGACGATCTCGTAGGTCGCGCTCCGCGGCAGGTCGAGCGCCTACGCGATCTCGTCGACCCGCATATAGCCGCCGCGCTCGGCGAGGAGCGCCAGGCTTCGCAGGCCGCGATCGAGCGCCGGGACCAGCCTCATGGCGCGTAGGCTCCGGCCAGATAGAGCTCGCGCAGGCGGCGCTTGTCGACCTTTCCCGTGCTGATGCGCGGCAGGGCAGGGACGAAGCGGATCTCGGTCGGCTTCTTGTAGGCGGCAAGATGATCGCGGCAGGCCGCGAGGAGCTGATCCGCTCCGACCTGCGCCCCGGCCTCGCGCACGACGACGGCCACGACGGTCTCGATCCAGCGCGCGTGGGGCGCGCCGATCACCGCGGCCTCCGCGACGCCGGGCACGGCCGCGATCACCCGCTCGACCTCGGCGGGATAAACGTTGAACCCGCCGGTGATGATGACGTCCCGCCTTCGCCCGACGATCTCGATGCGTCCCGAAGGGTCCTGCCGTCCGAGGTCGCCGCTCGCGTACCAGCCTTCCGCATCGAGAACCTCGCGGGTCTGATCGGGATTGTTCCAGTACCCGATCATGACGTTCGGGCCGCGGACGCGGATCTCGCCGACCTCTCCCGGAGGTGCGCAAACCTCCACGGCAGCGCCCGGGACGGGCGACCCGGCGCTCGACAGGCGCGCGCGCTCCCCATCGCCGGCCCGATGCTCGGTCGTCGCGAGCGCCGTCACGGGGATCAGGGCCTCGCTCATCCCGTAGACCTGGAGGAGCGTGTCTCCGAGAACGGCTCGGGCCCGCACTAGGGCATCCGCCGCGATGCTCGATCCGCCGTAAGGCAGCACCTTCAGGCTCGGGAGGAGCGGCCCCTCGTCCCGCCCGGCGATTAGGTCGAGCACCATGGTGGGAACCAAGGGCATGCAGGTCGCCCCAATCTGCCGCGCAACCGCGACGGCGCGCGCGGGATCGAACCGGCGCAGGGTCGCGATGGCGGCGCCGTTCGCCGCGTAGGCGGACGCGACCGAACCGCTGAAGTGGCTCATCGGGGCGACATGGAGAAGAACGTCGCCCGGCCCGATTGGCGGGAGGATGGAGGCCATGCGCGTCGCCATCGCGTGCCAGTTGCGATGCGTGTTCATGGCGCCCTTCGGTCGTCCCGTCGTGCCGGACGTGTACATCAGGGACGCGAGGTCGTCAGGGCCGATCGCCGGCAGGGCCGGCGCGGTGGCCTCCGCCATCAGTGCGTCGAGGGAGAGGGTGGCAGCGGGGTGCGGCTCGGCACTCACGACGGTCGCCTCGCATCTCAGGGCACCCGCGACCGCCGCCTCGCAGATCACCACTGCCGCCTCGCAATCCGCCGCGATGAAATCGATCTCCTCGGGATGCAGGCGGGGGCTCAGCGCGACGCGGACGAAGCCCCACAGGGCGAGCGCGCGCTCGATCACGACCGTCTCGGGCCGGTTGTCCAGTGCGATCACCACGCGCGCCCCGCGCGTCACGCCAAGGCCAGAGAGCCGGCCCGCGCAGCGACTCGCGGCGCCCAGGACGTCCGCGTAGGACCAGGCGCCCTCCGGCCTCACGACGGCGACCTGCCCAGCGAAGTTCGCGTGCGCGGCCAGAAGAAGGGCCGCCCAAGTCTCCAGATGGGACGAGGCCTCTGGTCGGCCCGGCGCTTCCTCTGCCATGCTCGTCAGACGTCCCGTTCGCGGATCTCGCTCCACAGCGCATTCATAGCAGCGATCATCTCGTCGTCCGATGCGCCCTGCCGCAGGAGGCGGTGCAGCACCTCCCCGCCTTCGCGCTGGAAGGCGGGGTAGCCCGGGAGGCGGGGCCGTACGAAGGACGCATCGAGGGAGGCAAGGGTCGGCGCAAAGAAGTTCGGGCAGATCGTGTTGACCCGCTCGTCGATCCAGGCTTCCCGATGGGCAGGCTGGCCGCCCGCTTCCGTGTAGAGGCCGCGCTGCGTTCCGCTGGCGGCGACGAAGCGCAGCACGGCGGCCGCGGCTTCGAGGTCGCGACACTGCCGGGAAACGCACAGGCCGACGCCGCCCAGCATCCCACCGATCACCGCCCCGTCCATCGACGGCACGCCGCAGAAGCCGAGCGGCCGCTCGTAGGAGGAGGGCCGCGCGTAGTTGGAGTAGCCGAAGGCGATCGGCGTGTAGACCACGTCGTCGTTCCCGACCATGTGGTCGAAGATCTGGATGGGGTCGCTGTCCCACGACATGGGATGCAGCGCGTCGAGGAGCGAGCGCAGGAGCGCGAGCGCCGCCCGTGCCGTCTCCGGGTCGAAACCGTCGTCTCGCCACCAGCGCGGGCGCAGGTCGGCCTGGGTGCTCCGGTCCGCGGCGACCGCATGGCAGATCGTGCCGAAGGCGAGCAGGACGTGCGTCGGATTGGCCGGCATCGCCACCGACCTCCCGGCCGGCAGCGCGTCCACGAGCGCCCGGACCTCCGCCCAGCTCCGCGGCACCGCGCGGCCGAGATCGGCCAAGAGGTCCGCCCGGAAGGCCGCGACCTGTGCCGCCGCATCGACCGGGATCGCCCAGAGCCGGTCCTTCCAGAGGTAGCTCTGGAAGCTCGGACCGACGGAGCTTGCCCGCAGCTCATCGACAAATGCCTCGCCCACGATGCCGTCGACCGGATGGAGGGCGCCCTGCCGGAACGCGTCGCCCAGGAAGGGGTGGTCGATCGCGATGAGGTCGTACTGCGTGGCGAGGTGCTGGATCGAGGCTTCCTCGAACCCCTGGAGGGAGCGGGCATCCCAGGTCACCGCCACGCCGCGGTCGCGCAACGGCGGCACGCAGGCCACGAGCGGATCGAGGCCCCGGGGATGGCTCCAAGTCATCCCCCGGAGCGAGGGTTGCTGCGCCATGATCGGTTGCCCCCGCTTCTCAACCCTGCGGCTTGCGGCCAGCGAGCGCCTGCCGCACGACCGCGTCATGCTGGCCGATCGTCGGCACGGGAAGCCGGTTCGCGCCGTGGACCCCGCTTATGCGGAAAGGCAGGCCGACCGCCTGGACCTGCTTGCCGCCGGGCGCATCGATCGCCTCGACGTAGCCGTTGGCCTCGACCTGCGGATGGCGCACCATCTCGGCGACGGACTGGACAGGCGCGACCCACATGCCCTTCTCGGTCAGCTCGGCGATCCACTCGTCCGACGTCCGGGTGCGCAGCTTCTCGACCAGGATCGCGTTGATCTCGTCGCGGCGCAGGAACCACTCGTCATCGGTGCACGCGACGAGCGACGGATCGAGCGCGAAGATCTCGGCGAGCTTCGCGCGCGGCGTCATCGACATCGCCATGAAGCCGTCCCGCGTCTGGTAGACGCCGTAGGGCGCATCGGTCCACGGGGCCGCGATGCCCGAGGAACTGCGCTCCCACGTCAGGTCGGTGTTCATGGAGACGAGGGCCTCCTGGCACTGGATCATGAGGGAGGTCCCCAGGAGGCTCGCCTCGATCTGGCGCGGCGTGCCGTTCTCCCGCGCGTCGAGGACCGCCGACGCGATCGCGAAGCTCAGGAGGAATCCCGTGGAGGCGTCGAGGATCGGCGCCGCGACCGGGACGGGCGGACCGTTCCCCGGGCCGCTGTTGGCGGCGAGCCCGCTCATCGACTGGAGCAGCATGTCCTGCCCGGGCCGCTTTACGAGCGGCCCCTCGGCCCCGAAGCCCGAGCCGGACGCGTAGACCAGACGCGGATTGTGCTTCACCAGGTCGTCGTAGCCGAAGCCGAGCTTGTCCATCACGCCGGGGCGGAAGTTCTCGACCACGACGTCGCAGGACTTCACGAGATCGAACAGGAAGCTCCGGTCGGCCTCGTCGTTGAGGTCGGCCGTGACCGCCAGCTTGTTGCGGTTCATTGCCAGGAAGTAGGGGGACTCGCCGTGGAGCCGGCGGCCGCGCGGCATGTAGCTGCGTTCCCACTCCCCGTTGACGGGCCGTTCGACCTTGATCACCACGGCCCCGAGGTCGCCGAGCAACTGCGTGGCGACCGGGCCCATCATCATCTGGGTGAAGTCGAGGACGGTGACGTTCCGAAGCGGACCCTTGCCACGGTACTCACTGAGGAATTCGGTCGTGCTCATGCGGCGCTCCGGCGATCGACGGCGAGGATGTGAAGGCAGCTGAAGACCGTCGCGCCGTCCTGGTTGAGGCCCGTGTACTGCTTGGTGACGAGGCCGATCTCGGGCCTGCGGTGCGGCTTGAGGTCGACTACCTCCGAGCGCGCCACCAGCGTGTCGCCGGCCCGCAAGGGACCAGGAAAGCGCATCTTCTCGTAGCCGTACGAGATCGCCCGCATGTTGTACTCCACGTTGAGCCCGGTCACGAGTGCGAAGGTCAGCACGCCGTGCACCAGGCGGCCGCCGTAGCGGGCGTCGGCGAAGGTGCGGTCGATGTGCGCGGGATGGAAGTCCAGCGTCAGACCCGCGAACATGTTGATATCCGCTTGGTCGATCGTGCGGCGACGCTCCACGTCCCGCTCACCCAGCGTGTAGTCCTCGAAGAATCGTTCGACGGTCTGCCAGCCTGGCATGGCTCTGGTCCTTCTAGGAGACGAATAGGGCGAACGGCTTGTGTCGCCGATCGGTCGGCGCTTCGACCCTGGACCCCACGTCGCGGAGGTGGCCGAGGCGTTCGGCCACGGTGAGAGGCGGATCGTGGAGCGCCAGCTTGCCCCGCCGCGGAGGTGATTACCTCCGGGGGCAGGCACCGCTCGACGACCCGCAGGCTCGGCGTGGTCGCGCCTCTTCAGGCCTCCGTGAGCGACCGCGCGCGGCCCCAGACCCCGACGGCCACGACGCCGACGATGCAGATCGCGGCCGACAGGCCGAAGGTCAGGACCCAGGACTTCGTCTGGTCCACGATGACGCCGACGATCAGCGGCGCGAGGATTCCCGACGTGTTGGCGATCAGGTGAACGAAGCCCACGACGCCGCCGAGCTTCTCGCCGGGAATCGTGTCGGAGATCATCAGGAAGTACTGGGCGCCCGTCAGGTAGAGCAGGAAGATCACGCCCGACATGAGCAGCACCGCCGCCGTGATCGTCTCGACGTAGCCGACGCCCGCGAGGAGCGCTGCCGTACCGACGAGCCCGACCAGGATGACGCCGCGCCGCGCCGCCGCCGGACGGCCGGTCCGCGCCGCGATCCAGTCCGTGAGCACGCCGCCCAGCATGTAGCCCAGCACGCCGAGCGCCCAGGGAAGCGCGCCCACGATCGCGACCTCCTTGATGTTCACGCCGCGCGCTTCCACGAGGTAGACCGGAAACCACGACAGGAAGGTGTAGAGCACCCAGGCGTAGCCGAAGAAGGCGATCGACGTCGCGAGAACGTGCGGCTGGCGAATATAGTAGCCTACCGAGTGTGGGGCGCCACCCGGCGACGCCGGGCTCTGGGCGACAACTGCGGCGTCGGCCTTCATCTCGTCCACTTCGGCCTGGCCGGCCCAGGGATGCTGCCCGGGCGTGTCGCGCACGATGACGAACCAGCCGATCGTCATCAGGATGCCGATGACACCCAGGACGATGAAGGGCAGGCGCCAGTCGCCATTGTAGGCGATGAGGCCGGCCACGAGCGGCGTCCCGATCAGGCCGCCGAGCGGCGTGGAGCCCTGCGAGATCCCGACCGCCAGCCCCATCTGCTTCTGCGGAAACCAGTTCCTCATCGTCTTGATGGTGACGGAGCCCTGCGGACCCTCGCCGAGGCCGAAGAGCAGCCGAATGATCAGGAAGCTGACGTAACCGGCTCCGGCTGCGGTCAGCCCCGTGAAGATGCTCCACCAACCCACGGCGGCGCCCATCACGGCGCGTGGTCCGTACTTATCGGCGAGCCAACCGCCGACGAAGCAGAACGGCGCGTACCCCACGAAGAAGATGCTTGAGATCAAGCCGAATTCGGTCTTGGTCAGGTTGAATTCATGGATGATTGAGGCGCCCGCCACTCCGAGAGCCGACCGGTCCGCGTAGTTCAGGATCAGGACGCCGGCGGTAATGGCGAGAACAGCCCAGCGGATTCTCATCACGCCGGTCGACGCCGTGCTGACGGCCAGCTTGCCTGGTGATGCCATTGTCTTCCCCTCCCTTATTGTCTGATATTTCAGACAGTTTTCAACATTTCAGACAAGTTGAAGTGGTAATGCCGTCCAACTGTCAAGATTGGTTCCGCCTCGTCAGCTCATCCGACGATCCCTCACGAAGCGCCGCGCGACACACAGGGCATCGTCGGTCCCGAAGGAACCGGGTTTGGTGACGCAGCGCAGCCCGTCGTGGCTCCCTCCCAGGATGCGGGCGACAGGCACGCCGGGCAGCAGCTCGCTGCCTGACAGGACGAGTCCATGCGCTCCCATGAGGACGAGGAGGGTGTCGGCCGTCGAGCCACCGGAGACGATGAGACCGGACACGAGCCCGAGGAGCGGTTCGGCGCAACGCGCGATCCTCTCCTCCATCGCCGACGCGGCCGCGCGGGTCGGTGGCGCAAGCAGGCGGGCGGCCGATGGCCCGAGAGTGTCCGGGCGCGCGCACAGCACCACGTCGCGGCCGGCGGACAAGGCGCGGCGGGCCTCCTCCGACGTTGACGGGGCATCGACGGACAGGAGCGTACATTCGCCCTCCTCACGAAGGGCGAGCACCTGACGGTGCGTCGCCTCGCTGAGCGAGCCGGCGATAACGAGCACGGGCATGCCCGCGTTGCGACCGAGGAGGCGAGCGATCGAGGCGCCCATCCCGTAGGTGCCGAAGAAAAGCCGCACGTCGGCGGCAATTGCCGCCGAGACAGTCCGGTCGAGATCCGATTGCGTCTCGCAGTCCGCGATCGTGATGCGGCCGGACCACTCGCCCGTCTTGATCTCGCCAGCCCGAACGGTATCGAGGTCGAGATGCCGCAACGGCCGTCCGCAGGCCAGGAAGAAGCTCCCGACCTCGTCGGTGGCGAGGGACGCTCCCGGATCGAGCGCGGCGATGACGTCCAGTAGCGGCCTACCGTCGACCAGTTGGCGGCCCGCGCGCGTCGTCCTTCCCGTCGGGGGCGAGGCCGTCACGACCAGCGCGCTGTCCGCGCCGGCGGCCGCCATTGTGGCGGCCGCCTCGACGGCGATCGGCCCGCGTAGCAGGCTGTCCAGCTTCTTGAACAGGTAGGCCGGCTGCAGGGTCACCGCTCGCGTCAGGGCGTCGCGCGTGATCGCATCCGCCTCCTCAGGAGAGCGGTTGCGCGTATCCGTGGTCACGACGATGATCTCGGGGCCGTACCTCACGGCGGCGTCGACCTCGGAGACCCGCGCGACCAGGGTCGCGAGCCCCTGGCGCGCGAACTCGGCGCCGACGCTGTTGCCGCCCGACAGATCGTCGGCAAGAACGGCGACCTTGATGCTCATCGCGCCCGCGCCGCACGACTGGCGGCCAGCTCGGCCGCCAGCACCACCGCGCGCTGCATGACGTTCGCGCGCCCGATGCCCTTCCAGGCGATATCGTAGGCCGTGCCGTGACCGGCTGTCGTGCGGATGATCGGCGTGCCGGAAATCACCGTGACGTAGCCGTAGCGCTTCAGCGGGATCACGCCCTGATCGTGATACATGCCGATCACGCCGTCATAGGCACCGCGGTCCGCCCGGTCGTAGACGCTGTCCGCCGGGCCGGGGCCTTCGATGCGGATGCCTTCGGCGCGCAGGCGCTCGAGCACCGGAATCACGTGCTCGATCTCTTCGCGACCGAACAGGCCACCGTCGCCGGCGTGTGGGTTCAGGCCGGCCACGCCGATCAATGGGTCATCAATGCCCCACAGCTCCTTCAGCGAGGCCACCGCCTTGCGGATCACGAGTTCGATGCGCGGCTGGGTCACGAGTGCGATCGCCTGAGAGAGCGATACGTGCGAGGAGACGAGGAAGACCCGCATCTTCCCCCCGGTCAGGATCGTGAACGGGTCCGTCGACCGGCTCTCCTCGGCGAAGATCTCGGTCTGACCTGGGTAGATCTCGCCGGCCGCGTGCATCGCCTCCTTGTTGGTCGGCGCCGAGGCGACGGCGTCGATCTCGCCCGAGAGGGCCATCCGCGCGGCGCGGCGGATGTACTCGACGAAGGCGCGCCCGCAAGCCGCGCTGATGCGTCCGGGCTCGAAGTCTGAGCGGGCGATGTTGCGAAGGTCCAGGACGTCGATCGTGCCGTCGCGGAATTCTGCCTCCGCGACGGAGGAGACCGCACGGATCTCGCACGGCAGGCCGGTCAGCGCGACGGCGTCCCGCATGATGCCGGCGTCGCCGATGACGATCGCGTGGCAGGCCTCGCGGACCTCCGGCTCGACGAGGGCTCGGACGACGATCTCCGGGCCGATGCCGGCGGCATCGCCCATCGTCACCCCGATGACGGGTTTTACGGCGGCGCTCACTGAACGGCCCCGTTCAGCGCGAGCTTGCCCGGATTGAGGATGCCCTCGGGGTCGAGGGCCGCCTTCACGAGCTGAAGCAGGCGATGGCCACCGTCGAGCTCCTGCGGGAGGAAGGGCGCACGCTGGCGGCCCACGCCGTGGTGATGGGCGAGGCTGCCGCCGAAGGCGAGCGCCTTCCGCATCACCCGGTCCCAGACCTGCCGGTACTGCTCTAGCACCGACGCGGTGTCGGCGCCTTCAAGCAGGACGATGACGTAGAGCGCACCGCCCGTCGAGTAGAAGTGGCTGTAGTGGCTCATCACGGTCGCGCAGTAGGGCGCCACCTCGGCCGTGATGGCCGCGTGGGCCTCCGCGAGCGTGCTCCAGGGCAGCGCGATCTCGATCGCGTCCGCCATGCGGCGCGGCCCTTCGTTGCCGGCCGTGAGCCAGTTCGCGTCGAATCGGTGCGCCTCCCACGCATTCCCGATGTCGGGGCCGAGCGAGATGCCGCCTTCTGCCTTCGCGATGGCCGCGAAGGCGGCCTGCTCCGCCGCCGCCACGCCGGACAGACCCTCGAAGCCCGCGATCAGCAGGGGCGGACCCGAGTCGCGTCCCACGCGGCGATACAGGTTTGCGGCCTCGGTCTCATCGTAGAGGCGCAGCACGGCCGGGCGCAGATGTGCCGCGTAGGCCTTGCGGACCGCCTCGACGCCTGCCGCGACGGAGGGGAACTGGTAGCCCTCGAAGATGCGTCGCTCGGCGCGCGGGAAGACCCGCAGCGTCGCCTGCGTGATCACCCCCAGCGTGCCTTCCGCACCGATGAAGAGCTGCTGCAGCGCCGGGCCGGACGAGTTGCGCGGCGTGTTGCGGAAGGCCGTGACCGACCCGTCCGCTCCGACGACGCGAAGCGCCAGGACCAGTTCTTCGATACCGCCGTACTTGTTGGAGAACGTTCCGGTCGAGCGCGTCGAGATCAGGCCGCCGATGCTCGCCAGATGCAGAGACTGCGGATAGTGGCCGAGCGTGAAGCCGCGCTCGTTCAGCCAGTTCTCGAGCTCGCCCCCGAGACAGCCTGGCTCGACCGTCACGAAGCCGTCCGTCGCATTGAAGGCGACGATGCGGCTCATGCCGCGCATGTCGATCACGACCGAACCGCTGTCGGGGACGGCCGCGCCGACCACGCCCGAGCCGGCCCCGTAGGTCACCAGCTTCGTGCCGGTGTCCCGACAGGCCGCGACGACGGCGATGCAGTCCTCCTCGCCGGTCGCGAAGACGACCGCATCGGGACGATGCCGGTCGAGCTCCTCGTCCGTCCACTTGGCCGCGCGCGGCCACCAATCGCGCGCGTGCGCCGTGCGGTCGGCCGCGTCCGCCGAGATCCTGAGGCTCGGCCGGGATGAGGCCAGGGCCTGGCTGAACGTCACCGTCATCGCTCTTCGCTCATGTTGGTATTTGTTCGTTTTTGTTCGTTTGTGTTATAACGCTGATCGGCCAGACGTTGTCAACCCTCCGATCGCCCAGGGCGGTGGAAGGACGGCCCGGGACGTGAGATGAGGCTATCGGCCGCGATCGGCCGCATGGAGGGACCGACCTTGCTGCGCGACGTGCGGCTGAATGGGATCGTCGATGCTCTACGCGACGGAAGGGTCCGCTCGACCGCGGAGCTGGCCCTTCAGTTCGGCGTCTCGGAGATGACCCTGCGGCGCGACCTCGACCACCTCGGCCGACGCGGCCTCGTCCGGCGCGTGCACGGCGGCGCCAGAGCGGCCGCCGGCGCCGATCCGGGGTACCACCGACGTGCCGAGGAGAATGCGGCCGCGAAGCACCGAGTCGGCCAAGCCGCAGCCCAGCTCGTGACACCGGGATCCTGCGTCTACCTTGACGCGGGGACGACGGCGCGGGAGGTCGGCCGCGCGATCGCGGAGCGGGCGCGCGCAGAAGGGCTGACGGCCCGGATCGTGACGCATGCCGTGAACATCGGCGCGGAGCTCGCCGGGATCGTCGGCCTCTCCGTTCATCAGCTCGGTGGCGAGGTCGATCCCGGCACCCTGGCGGCGACCGGCCCCGCGCTCGTCACCGAGCTACGCGGCCTCAACTTCGACCTCTACTTCATGGGTGTCACCGGCATTGATCCAGAGCGCGGTATGACGAACAGCACCCCGGTTGGGCTCGAGGTGAAGCGAGCGGCCATGAGCCGGGCTCGCGAGACCTGGGTGGTAGCGGATGTTAGCAAATGGCGCCAAGTCAGCGCCTACTACATCGCCTCGATGGACGCGATCACGGGGCTTGTAACCGATGCGGCACAAAACAGCAGGCCGCACTTGGAGATTGAGCGGGCTTCGCTAAAGCTCAAAGTCCTATCATCCTAGAGCGATATCCGATAGGTCGCGCTATAGGTGGCGAAACAGTTGCGTCATTCGGCTGGGCAAAAGCGGGTCAACACCTGTCCGTTGAAATGCCTAGAGGTTCGCTCGTCCGCGCTTTGCGTGGAATGGTATCAGCGACGCAGGGGTGCCGGGCTGCGCGGTTGTTCCAATTAAATCAATTCATTCCAAGCACCCGTGTCCGCTTTCCGGTCTCGGTCGTCCGAAAGCAGACCGACTGCTCTCGGCCACCATCAATCATTCGAGGCAATGAAATTGAAGTGCCCGAAAGCGAACGCTCTCAGAGTCCGCAACTGGTCAAGAGCACCGGTTGGCCCGGCCCGCCTCGAGGCTCGACGGCGGGTCGGAAGCAGATGCACCTGCGGTCACTCTGATCGCCGGTCGACCTGGAGCAGCCGAGCGCGAGCATCGACATCCTGGCGTTTGCCCACACCGTGCTGACCGCCAAGGACGAGCTCCTGGCGCTGAAGACTTACGCACGGATCCGAGCGGCTGGCGGGGACGCGGAGGCCTCGATTGCGGAGTGGTGCCGGCTTAAGGGCTGGCAGGAGAGCACCTTCCACCGGCGGCGGGTGCGGGCGTGCGAGAAGCTTGCTGTTGCGAAGAATGCCGCCGACCGCGCGCAGGGCCGCTGCGCACCCGAGGCGTGATCTCTTCCCTGGTGTGGGTGGCAGCCAATCACGGCTCCTCGTCCAACCGGAATGGCCGAGATGCGCCACGTGCCGACCTTCGATAGGTGCCGTCGGAAGGTACCGTCGGAATGGCCGCTCGTCACCCGACAGTGGACCTCTCGAAGCCCCTTCGGACATGCCCGCTGGCCCTCTTCCGGTTCGCATAAGGGTCGGTATGGGACGAGAAGAGCCCGCCATGGCAGGACCGGGCGGGCTAGAAGTTCTGGTTCGATAGGATCGACCCGATTCAGAGGAACACGCCTGCCGGCGCAGCGCTCTAAACTTTGCTAGGCGAGCGCCGTCTGCGCTCCGAGATTGCGCTGGAACGTTTCAGGAAGGTTGTCGTGAAGGAGAGCAGGGATGTCTGAGGCAGAAAGCCCGGTTATCAACCAGACCGGCCCCATTGTGGATGCTCTTTCTGCATCAGTCATTCCACTGGGTGCTGTTATAAATCTGCTTATCAAGCACAATGCAATACCTAAAGAGGAGCTGACTCAATAGTTAAGAAATCTGATCCGTTTCGTGGATACGATGCTGCCTCATTCTCCGGTGGTGAAGACGGCATGGGAGGGTCTTTAAGCCAGGCCGAAGAGGCCAGTCCTGACGAGAGAGAGTAGACGGGAGGCTTACACCCCGCCGGCTACATCGCATTCACCCTGGTCGATGGCACGACGCTGATCACGCCCGTGACGTGAACGGATCGAGCGCATCTGCCGTGAGTCACGGCGGATCGGCTCATGTCGCGAATGTGAAGATCAATGATGTGCTCCGGCCGCAAGCGCGACCACTACAGTTGCAGGCGGTGTTTTCGTTGGGCGTTCAGGGCGGTGGCCTCACGGGGCTGACGTCACACAGATCGGGCGAAAAAGCCGCCTGCAGCTGTAAAGCTAGACCCCTCCCAAGCCGTGCAAGAGCAGCTTCAAGCGCCGATTCTGGCTCGCCTCGGACCTTCTCGCCCAGAATCAGACCGGTTCCCGGTGAGCTTTGCTTATGGGCGACCTGAGCCGTTGGCATGGCTCTGGACGGCGCGGGGAGGCTTACAGGCGGGCGCAGCGGCGCGGGAGTGCATCCGCCGGCGAACTGGCGCCGGGGCTCCACGGGCCCGCCGTGCCCGCGCGTTGGCCGCAGCGAAGACGGGCGAACAGTCGGAGCCGACGCGGCGTTGCTGAAGAAGGTGCAGACGTTGCTGCAGGCACGGGAGCCGCCGTATAGGTCTGCCTCAAAAATTCCTAATCACGCGTACTCTGGTGTGAGACTGCTCACAATAATTCATGATAGATACTTGCATTGCGCCTCTGCAATCACCAACTAAATTTCGCCAACGCGGCATGCGTGTACCACCAGCGCCCGTGCAAGGAGCCTCTATGTTTGTGCGCCTTCTCGCTCTGCCGGCCTGTGCCGGTCTGCTTGCCGCCGTCACACCCCTGCAGGCGCGTCCCCTGATTGAGACCTACGCTCCGACCGCTTGCTTCACCTGCGGGTACAATCAGCGCGCAGAGCCGCTGGTGGTGTCGGGCCCTTACGGTGCGCGCGAGAGTGTGCGGCCCAGTGGGCGTCAGCGCTTCACTCGGTTCGACATCGAAGCGCTGCGTCTGATGACCCGCATGCGCTGACAGAGGCGGGGGTCGCCGGCCGTCTGATCTGAGCTACAAGCTGGAAGAGCGTGGCGGTTACCTGCTGACCGTCGATCCCCGGCACACATCGCAGACTTGTACGAACTGCGGTGTTGTTGAGGCTGCGATCCAATGCTCACACTCTCAATTCGAGTGCGTATCGTGTGGTCACTAAAGTGAATGTCGGCCTCAACGCGGCACTCGCCATCCTTCACCGCGGACAGTCCGCGGGCGTGGAGCGGGGCGTGCCTCCCGCGTCGAAGCGCGAAACAAAGGGTCGCAAGACCCCGAAAACCTCGTCTGCGGACGAGGCGCAGCTAACCCGGGTACACATGAGCGGACCCGGAAAGCACCTGCGCCCTCAAGCGCTTGCGGGTTAAAGTTTGTCCCTACGTGCGTGGGCGAAGGCTGCTACACTGATACATTTGATTTGAGGTATACTCGATTGGATAGACGTGGCTGCTACGGCCGCCGGCGCTGCTCTTGAGAGCGGGTCAGAGCCGCCTGCGCATCGGCACGCGCCTTCAGAAAGTTGTCGTTCTTCTCCAGTTCCGGTTTAAGCCGGACAGCCTCAGCAAAGTCGGTAAGAGATCGTCTAGGTTCATTTTTATTGAGGTATGCCAACCCACGATTAAAATAGGCCAGTGCGTACTTGGGATCGATCCTGATAGCCTCGCTATAATCCACCGCTGCCCGGTCGTATTCAGTTTTGTCGTAGTAAATACCACCACGAATGAAATAGCTATTTGCGTGTTTAGGCTTTATGCGAATGGCATTATTACAATCTGTTATTGCTAGATCGTAATTGTTCTTGTTCTGGTAGATGAGAGCGCGATTGATGTAGGCTATTTCATGGTTTAGATCGAGTAGTATTACATTCTTGTAGTCTATTAATGCTTTATCTATATCTCCTATGATGTCGTTGAGATTTGCTCGATTAATATAGGCGCTTGTGTAACTTGGATCAATTCGGATAGCTTCATCATAGTCTGATATTGCTCGATCATACTCACCCTTGCCAAAGTAGGCGAGACCACGATTGTTGTAGGCGCTCTTATGATTAGGTTCTATCCGAATGGCATTGCCGTAGTCTGCTATTGCTAGATCGTAATTCCCCATGTTGTAGTAGATGAGACCACGGTTGAAATAAGCCGATACGAGCTCAGGGTTGATCCGGATTGCCTCATTGTAATCTGCGATTGCACGATCGTACTCATGTTTGTTTTGATAGATGTAGCCACGGTTGTCGTAGGCATCTGTGTACTCGGGATCAATTCTGATGGCCATACTGTAATCGGCAATTGCCCGATCATACTCGCCCTTGCTAACGTAAACATTTCCACGATAATTGTAGGCGATCGCGTATTTAGGGTCGATCCGAATAGCTTTATTGTAGTCAGCCATTGCCTGATCGTACTCACGCCTACTTTCATACACGCTTCCACGTCCCAAGTAGGCCAGCGCGAGACCGGGTTCGATCCGAATAGCTTCATTGTAGTCCGCTATTGCCTGCTCGTACTCACGATTACCGTAGTAGGTGATCCCCCGGTTGAGATAGCCAGCCGCATCCAAAGCTTGAACAGCTGATGTTGTCAGCGCTAGCAAGGCTAATGATGACGTCAATACATAAATCTGCTGCATGGTACCGACCTGACTGGTATTTTGTACCAGGCCGGAAACGAACCCATTGCAAGTGGTTGGCTGTCTCACGGACCCTGGGGTCAGTCTAACTGAGAGCTTTAAGTTCGGCCATAGCCTCAGGCTGGATTGTGTCCCCTGCAGTGATGTAGCTAGACAGTAGCAAAGAAGTCCGCCGGCGTGTCCCAAACTCTGAAACAGGCCGCAGAACGGAGCTGAGCTGCCCCGGTTACATGCTTTGTTCATTGAAGCGAAGCCGGAGCAATGAGCGGGCAGCTGGTTCTGCTCACGCACGATCCATGCGCCGGGCCAGGTTGAACGAGCGAGAGCCCTCGACCTGCGGCATCACTCTCTTTAGCGATCTACAGAAATCCGCCCCCGAGGGGCCTGTCGCAAACGCGAACGCGTCGGTGTTCACGGGTCGTCAGGCATACCTGCCCAGCTTGCCGCCTTCGCCCGGGAGCCCCGCGTTGAGGTCCGATTTCGATTTCTGAGGCAGGCCACAAACACTGGCTCGTGGGCACCTGAGTGGTTCGCATTAGGCGGGGTGCACAGCCGTGCTAGAGGATCTCCGTCGTGCAGACAAACTCACGCTGGGAGTGTCAGTTGAAAGCCCCCCTCAGCGCCCGATGGATCGGCTTTCTCTGCCTGGCTGCAACCGCACTTGGCTGGGCCCTGAACTGGCCTGCCATGAAGTTCCTGCTGCGCGAGTGGCCACCCCTGTTCGCACGCGGCGTCGCCGGAGCGGCCGCCGCATTTCTCTTGACCGGCGTTGCCGTGCTGTATGGCGAGAGCCTCAAGGCTCCTCGGCACGTCATTCCCCGGCTGCTCTTCGCCGCCTTCACCAATGTCTTCGCCTGGATGGGCTTCTCCACCCTCTGCATGAAGTGGCTCGATGTCGGCGAAGGCGCCCTCCTCGTTTACACGATGCCGATCTGGGCGACGCTCTTGGCCTGGCCTATCCTGGGCAGCCGGCCAACACGCCGCGGCACTGGCGCCCTCCTGCTCGGCATGGCGGGCGTGAGCGTCCTCTTGAGCGCACGGGGGTTCAACCTGGATACGGGCAAGCTCCTGGGTATCGGCTTTGCCTTTAGCGCCGCTGTGCTTTTCGCGCTCGGGACAGTCCTGAACTGCACGCCTCTCCCGCTGCCGCCAATCACAGCCGTGGCGTGGCAGGTCGGGCTCGGCTGTCTGCCAATGATCTTGATTGGCCTTGTGTTCGAGCGGCCGAACCTCGGCGGTCTGAACTCGGCCGGATGGTCGGTTCTGGCCTACATGACGCTCGTCCCGATGGGCCTCTGCTATCTCGCGTGGTTCGCGACTCTGCGCCGGCTTCCACCCGCCGTCGCCTCAACCGGGATGCTTCTCGTGCCATTGATCGGAGTGCTGTCAGCTGCGGTGATCTTGGGAGAGCCGCTCGGCCCCCGTCAGTTCGTGTCCCTCGCCCTCACGCTTGGCGGCGTGACCTTGGCTCTCCAGACCTCCTGATTCCTCGAACGCGTGATCCTTACATGTCTAGAAAACAACCGATTCCTGACAGTTCAGGAGGCCGCCCCCGCTGACATGCTTGACGCGAGAGCCCCGCGTAGCGGCGGATGCCAGGAAACCGTGTCAGGAAATCAAATGTCTGGAAAACGCTTGCTTCCGGAGATTCCTTACACGTGGCACGAAGGGCCGCTTTGGGTCAGAAAACTAAACCGCTTCCGCGGTAGGGCGTTTTGCAAGCAGTTGGCGTGATCGGCCCGGCGCGGCCTGTCCGAAGATCGCGGGGTCCCCCTGGTCTCGGACAGGAGCCCCTCATGAGCAACCAACCCGTCAGCCCGCTGCGCCGTCGCATGATCGAGGATACGACCATCCGGCTTCGGCACCAAGACGCAAGCCGATTACATCCGTGCCGTCAGGATGTTGCGCCCGATCCGCGTCGTCAGGATCGACACGGCAAATTTGTTGATTAGCATAGCCAGCAGCAACGATCAGCGTATTGGACCTGACGCATCGCACAGCAGATTCCCGGCCTAGCCACAAACCGAGAGATTGCGCCCATGCAATTCCACCTCAACGGCTACAAGCCCGGAGATCCAGGCATTTCCGAGCCGGCGCGTCAGGATAATGCGATGCAACCAGGGGGCGGTCTGCCCGAGCACGTGGACGTTCTCATCATAGGCTGCGGACCGACAGGTCTGACGCTCGCGACGCAACTCGCCGCCTTTCCCGACATCACGACCCGGATCGTTGACCAAAAGCCGGGCAGGCTCCTCGTCGGCCAGGCCGACGGGATCGCGTGCCGGACAATGGAGATGTTCGAGGCGTTCGGCTTCAGCGAGCGCGTCCTTAAGGAAGCCTACTGGGTTAACGAGACGTGCTTCTGGAACCCCGACGACAGTCAACGGACCACGATCGTCCGCACCGGCCGGATCCAGGACACCGAGGATGGCTTGTCCGAATTCCCGCACGTCATCATGAACCAGGCGCGGGTGCATGATTTTTATCTTGACGTCATGCGCAACTCTCCCAGCCGACTGGAGCCGAGCTACGCGCGCAGCTTCTTGGATCTCAGCATTGCGCCCCTTGGGCTGGGTTGCTCGGGTGAACCGAATGGCTCTTCCCGTTACCCTGTAACGGTCAGGCTGGAGCGGCTCGACGACGCGCACAGGGGCGAGGTGGAAACTGTACGCGCGCGGTGCGTGGTCGGGTGCGACGGAGCCCACAACAGCGTGCGTAAGGCGCTTGGACGTGCGGTTCACGGCGACTCCGCCAATCAAGCCTGGGGCGTCATGGAGGTCCTGGCGCTTACGGACTTCCCCGACATCCGCCTCAAGACGGCCATCCACTCAGCGAACGAAGGCAGCCTTCTCATCATCCCTCGCGAGGGCGGCTACCTGGTTCGGATGTACATCGAACTCGACAAGCTCAATGCGAACGAGCGCGTGGCGGATCGCGCCATCACGGTCGACCATCTGATCGCGGCGGCGCAGCGCATCCTGCACCCCTACACCCTCGAGGTGAAGGAAGTCGCGTGGTGGTCAGTCTACGAGATCGGCCAGCGGCCCTGTGACAAGTTCGACGACGTGCCGGAGGAGGACATCGATCGGCGCTGTCCCAGCGTGTTCATCGCCGGCGATGCGTGTCACACCCACAGCCCCAAGGCCGGACAGGGCATGAACGTCTCGATGCAGGATGCGTTCAACCTTGGCTGGAAGCTCGCCGCCGTCATCCGCGGGCACTGCTCGGCAGGCATCCTCCACACCTACTCGGCGGAACGCCGCGCGGTCGCCCAGGAACTCATCGACTTCGACCGCAAGTTCGCGCGAATGTTCGGCGCCGCGCCTAAGCGCCCCGGTGAGGCTGGGGGCGACGGCGTGGATCCGGCCGAGTTCCAGAGATACTTCCTCAAGCAAAGCCGCTTCACGGCGGGGACGGAGACCTGCTACGCCCCCTCGCTCATCTCCGCCGAGCCTACCTACCAGCGCCTGGCCGAGGGTCTGGTGATCGGCATGCGCTTCCACTCGGCGCCGGTGATCCGTCTGGCGGATGCCAGGCCGCTCCAGCTGGGTCATACAGTCAAGGCCGACGGTCGCTGGCGTCTGTTTCTCTTCGCCGACGCGGAGGAGCCCGATGCCCCGTCATCGAAGTTGCGTGCGCTGTGCACGTTCCTGGCCGAGGCCCCGGGCGCTCCCGTCCGGCGCTGCACGCCGGCCGGCGCCGACATCGATTCCGTCATTGACGTGCGGCGATCTTCCAGCAGGGCCATCGCCAACTGGCCCCTGGTGCGATGCCGCCCCTTCTCCGGCCCCGGAAGGGCCACTACGGCCTCGTCGATTACGAGAAGGTGTTCTGTCCCGACTTCAAAGCTGGCGACATTTTCGAGACGCGCGGCATCGTGCGGGCGACCGGCTGCATCGTCGTCGTGCGACCGGACCAGTATGTCGCGCATGTCCTGCCGCTCGATGCTCATACCGAGCTGCCGGCTTTCTTCGACAGGTTCATGACGTGAGCGACGAGGCAGTGCGATGACGGTTTCCGAAATCGATGCCATTCGGCACCTTCTGCTCGCGCAGCCGCGGCCGACGGACCCCGCCGCACGACGGGAGCGGATGAACAGCTTCGGCCGACGCTACGCGCTCCCCGCGGACGTGAGCGTCACCGCTGCCGACGCAGGAGGCGTCCCAGCTGAGTGGACCGTCACTCCGGGTGCGGACCCTAATCGCGTCCTCATCTTCCTCCACGGCGGGGGCTACATGGCAGGCTCCCTCGACAGTCATCGCCACGTGGTCGCGCAGGCCGGACGTGAGGCCCAGGCGCGCACGCTCGCGCTCGATTATCGTCTCACACCCGAGCACCCGTTTCCCGCTGCCCTCGACGACGCTCTCGCGGGCTACCGCTTCGTCATAGAGCGCGGGGTTGCGCCCCGTCGCATCGTTCTATCCGGCGAGAGCGCAGGCGGGGGTCTTGCCCTCGCGACGTTGCTCCGTCTGCGCGAAGCTGGGGAGCCCTTGCCAGGGTGCGTGTGGCTCAGCTCACCCTGGGTTGACCTTACCTTGAGCGGTGACAGCCTGATCACCAAAGCGGCAGTCGATCCACTGATCCAGAAGCCCTACCTTGCTGAACTGGCGCGCGCCTACCTGAACAGCGCTGATCCGCACGATCCCCTGATCTCGCCTCTTTACGCTGACCTACGCGGCCTTCCCCCTATGCTGATCCAGGTCGGCTCTTCTGAAACACTCCTCGATGACGCTGTGCGCCTCGCAGGAGCGGCTGGAGGCGCGGACGTTAGCGTCACGCTCCGGATCTGGCCTGAGATGATCCACGCCTGGCACCTCTTCTACCCACAGCTTGCAGCAGGTCGAGCAGCCCTGGCTGAGGTAGGCAGGTTTGTGGATACTTGCATCAATTATGCCGGCGAGCGAAGATAATAATCCGCCTCGAACTGCACCTTGGCACAGACTGGGGCCCGCGTGGGGCTCCAGCCATTGGTCGCTTGTTTTCGGAAACCGTGTCAGGAAATCAAAAGTCCGAAAAATACTTGCAACCGGACGTTCGCCTCGCGAGCCGCGAGGGGCCGCTTTGGATCACGAGTTAGCGTTCAGCATTCGGTCAGTACTGCGGCCTTGCTGTACGCTGTTCCTGCCGCCGCACGCCAGCTCCCACGACGCTGCCAGACTGTCGGTTCTCAGCACGTCGCCAGCAACCATCAGGCGGAATGCGGGTTTGGTTTAGCGCGCAGCTTCAGAAGCGGTTTTCGCTGAGCAGGATGAGTCTCCCAGGATAAGGAATTTTGGGCCACGAGCGCCGCTGCCTGCTGACAGCCTTTGACACTGCATTTTGTCTGACTAAAGTCAGATACCATGCCGCTCGATCCCGTTGCCCGATTTCGCCGTTTTAGCCGCGCGGTCACCCTGGAGGTCGGCGCGCTCGACACCTCGTTCCTTGGTCGCGGCCGTCCGCTCGGCGCGGCCCGGGTGTTGAACGCGATCGGCCAGGGACGGTCGGACGTGGCCGACCTCCGTGATTGTCTTCGGCTGGACTCGGGCCTGATGAGCCGTTTGCTCAGGAGATTGGAGGATGAAGGTCTCGTGAGGATCGAGCCACACCCCGACGATGCACGTCGTCGTATGGCCATCCTCACCGACGCAGGCCAGCGCGAATTCCAGATCTACGAGGATCTTTCAAATGCACAAGCCTCATCCATCTTGAGCAAGCATCCTGATCAAGAATTGCTCCTGTCCGCGATGGATATCGTCGCTTCCGCGTTGGGGCGCGACCGAATTAAATTGGATGAGGTCGATCCGCGAAGCGATGCGGCGCGCTACTGCCTCCAGGAATATTACGCTGAACTCGCGCAGCGGTTCGCGAAGGGATTCGACGTTTCTCTCTCGCGCGATCCGGACGCCGCCGACATGATCCGCCCTCGAGGAACGTTTGTTGTCGCCCTATCGGATGGTCTTCCGCTCGGCTGTGTCGGCCTGAAGGGGACGGGGGGCGATACCGCGGAGATCAAAAGGCTTTGGGTGTCATCCTGCGCACGCGGCCTTGGAATCGCCCGACGCCTGATGGCTGCCGCCGAAGACACTGCACGCGCATTGTCCATCAAGACACTTCGTCTGGATACCAATAGCGCACTGCCCGAAGCTGTACGCCTCTATTGCCAGTCAGGCTGGGTGGAGATCGACCGCTTTAATGATGATCCTTATCCGGATCGTTTCTTCGAGAAGAAGCTCTGATCAGTCCTGATCTGCTGTTTTTGTGAGTGACATCTGAAGATATTCGAGTCGAGTAATGCGCGGTCTCGGGCGAGGCGAGGCTGACCATGGCGGTCATGCGCAGGTGCTCGGCGCGCGGTAGGCGACCACGGCGCCGAGCATGGCGAGCCATCTGTTCGGGCGCGATTGACAGCGTTATCGACGGCACGGGAACCGTACGGACAGCACCATAACACCGGGACCTAAGCCGTTGACCGCTCCCGCGATGACTTTGGAGACCAGGCCAACCTCCATTCTTTCATCTGCCAAGCGGCACCGGCAGGCGCTTGATCGCAGACAGAAGCTTCTCACGCGCCATCGGGCGCGGGGCGCATCGCCCGAGCGGTACCGGGCCAAGTGGGGCCTTCCGCTCGATTATCCGATGGTCGCGGCGAACTACGCGGCGCAACGCTCCGAGCTGGCCAAGAACTCTGGGCTGGGCCGCAAGGGTGCAGCTGGGCGCAGCGGCGGCCGTTCGCAGGCGAAGGCGCGCTGAGGAGCCCTAAGCAGTGTGAGCCTGCAGGGGAGCCCTGGAGCGAACGGCAGAGGCGGCGAGGAGCCGAGCGAGGTGGCAGAGCCCCCTGAGCCTGCTGATCCGCTCCCTGCGTGGACCGCCAAGGACATCGAGCGGTGGGTCATCATCCCGATGCGGCTCCTGCGGGAATCCGCGGTCGCCACCAGGCCCGGCAATGCGCTGCGCTCTACCGACCTGGAGCAGCCGAGCGCCAGCTTCGACATTCTGGCGTTTGCCCACACGGTGCTGACCGACAAGGACGAGTTCCTGGCGCTGACGACTTACGCGCGCATCCGGGCGGCCGGCGGGGACGCGGAGGCCTCGATTGCGGAGTGGTGCCGTGAGAAGGGTTGGCAAGAGCGCACCTTTCACCGACGGCGCGTGCGGGCTTGTGAGCGGCTCGCCGCGGCAAAGAACGCGGCGAGCTTGGCCGAAGGCGAAAATCGGTCTGGGTTCGGAACTCGACCAGCTAGACGGTGAGAGGCGGCTGTCGGTGACTCTCTGCCTTTCCTACCCGCTGCTGCATTCCTCATCCTGCCGCCCGACAGCGTGGTCCTGGCTCAGGATGAGAGAACCGCGGCAGAGAACAGCGGCCGCGACGAAGAGCTCGACAGCGAGCCCCTGTTTGGCTTCACCGAAGGCTCCGACATGGGCGAGCCCGGCGAGAAGGAACCGGAGCTCCTGGCGCAATCGGCTGTCCGTGGTGATGCCCACGGGCAGGTGTCAGACGAGGACCGGTGGCCCCCTCCGGCTGACCGGCCCCCGTCCCTTTGCGAGGAGTCTCGCTGGCGGCGCGGGGACGTGCGGGGGAGACACCCGCGCCGACCGATCGCGATGTTACTCCCGGCTCCTCGTCGCGCGCCAGTAGCTCGCCGGCCGACCAGTCAACTCGGATTGATCGCGCGCTTGCCCTGATGCCGCGCCGGCACGCCGCAGACGAGGACCGGTGCCCCCTCCGGCGCACCGGCCCCCGCCCCCTCGCGAGAACGCGTCCGTACCCTCCTGCGATTGTTCGGACCCGGCGGGCAAACCGTGTCATGGCGGTCCTGGACACCGACAGGTAGGAGCATCACTAAACATTTCGATAAGCGTAGCTGCATCCGATGTCGCTGCGTGAGCAGCCAAGCTTATGACTTTATAATTGTCGCTCGCAGGGCGAAACATTGCGTTCACCCCGAACAAATATGCAGCCTCCATTTCAAGGATGACTAAACTTGCGAAGCGCATTATCATGGGCTGCACATTCGGTGCGTAATTTTTAGGAGCTGGGAGGGATCCCGCATGTCTGGTCATTCAGTACATTGCAAAATGGATGGGAGGACTTATTCCGGCATCTTCAAGGTTGATCGTGGCGTTATGACGGTTACTACATCATATGGGAAAAAATCGGCGCCGGTTGATAAGTCACAGTACGTTGTAATGGCCCAAAAACTTCTTGAAGACCTTGTAAGGCAGGAGAAGGCCAGGAAGGGTTCAACGCTGTGAAGCAGCCTACGTGTGTGCAGGGCTCAAAAAGTGGATGGCTGCTGCGCTCCGGAGACGCATCAGAGTCGAAGCCGTCCGGTAGTTTTTCAAAGATCGAGCATAGTTTGTCTATGATCTTGAAGTAAATCTCACGCTAATCGAGATCGTGTTTCATAGCTACAAGAACGATCGCGGCCACCGACTGCGTGGTCAGCCGCTCCGTGCCCCGCACGCGCCCTGAACGCGACACCGGCGGGGTATGGCGACCATCTCGGTGTGGCTCCTGTTCATCGTCATCGCGTAACCGCGATGCCGCCCGTCTCCAGGGCCTTCAGGAGCAAACGTCGCCTCCAGCGCGCCCGTGGATCTTTCGATCCGCACCCGTGCGGCTGCCGACGAGCACGAGGTTCTCCTGAGACATGGTGCACGACATTTCCGAGCGCGGCCGTCTTATCCCGGGGCTTTCGTCATGAGTGAACTTCTGACTGCCGAAGCGCTGTCGGCCCTCTTCGAGGTCATCATGATCGACTTGGTCCTAGCCGGCGACAACGCGATCGTGATCGGCCTGGCAGCGGCAGGCCTGCCGCGGGAGCAGCGGAACAAGGCAATCCTGATCGGGATCGCGGCGGCCACGGTTCTGCGCATCGTCTTCGCAGGACTGGTCTCTCAGCTCCTTGCCATCGTGGGCCTGCTCCTGGCCGGCGGCATCCTGTTGCTGTGGGTCTGTTGGAAGATGTGGCGCGAGTCGCGGGCTGGCCACGTGGAGAAGGATCTTGAGGCCGATGAGGCTCTTGAAGATCGTGATCTCGGCCAAGACGGCCTGATCGCCGAACATGCTCCGCGCAAGACCTTCGGTCAGGCTGCCTGGCAGATCGTCGTGGCGGACGTGTCCATGTCGCTCGACAACGTGCTGGCCGTGGCGGGGGCCGCACGGGAGCACCCGGTCGCTCTCATCTTCGGCCTTGGCCTGTCGATCGCCCTGATGGGGATCGCCGCCAGCTTCATCGCGCGTCTGCTGCAGAAGTACCACTGGATTGGCTATATCGGCCTGGCCATCATCCTGTACGTGGCCCTCGATATGATCTACCGCGGATTCCTCGAGGTCTGGCCCGTGGTCAGCAGCGTTGTCGGAAGCGGCATTGATCTATCATAGATGACCTGCCACTGAGTTTTTCCTCCACGTTCAACTGGAGTCCGCTCCCCTGAATGGAAGCTTCGCGGCGCGGCGGCGAACTACGTAGGCCAGGAACGGCCGGCAGGTCCGGCACTGAGCTGATCGGTATCGGCGCCCCTTCGGTACTCGTCGCCAGGCGCACTGAGCCGGCCGGATCATCCCCCGCGCCGGCTTCTCTTTGTCTGCACTGGAACAGGGCGCCTACCATGAAGGTTGGCCACCCACGTATGATGTGTCTCCAGGCGAGCGAGCGCCCGGCAAGGTCCTACCCCTCCGCCGGGCGTTCGTGCGTCTGGCGGCGCCCCAGGATGCGCTCGGCGCACCACCCGACCACGGCGAAGGCGAACAGCGCCAGCCCGACATCGTGGTAGAGGACCGCGTGGTCCGCGCGGCCGAACAGCCACGAGAGTGTGTCGATCATAGTACAGACTTCTCAGGTCCGGGTTCGTCGGGCGCCATGACGGTGGCGTCCTGCTTGATCACCTCGACAACGCCGGTCGTGTCAGGGCCAAGCTTAGTCGCGCCGTCGCTGAACATGCGCGCGTTCATAATTGAGGTCAATGAGCCATGAAGCCTCCGTCGTTCGCCGAGCTGCAGAGGCAAGGCGAAGAGACGATCGCGGACTGGAGTCATCAAGCGGCTGAACTCCACCGGGCGGCTGAGGAGTTGCTCCACGGCAAGGTGATCGCCGCGCGCAAGATCATCCGCGCGATCCGATGCAACCTGACGTCCACCAAGGGCAGTAGTAGGCGTGCTGGCGGGCATTGAGAGTGCCGGAAGTGTCGGGGACTCCTCGGCCACGATCGGCCGCTGGCGGGCCTCCTCAAGCTTCACCTTCGCCAGCTTCGTCACGTCCTGTGTCATGGTGAGGACGGGACCAGCGAACGAGAGCACCCGCCGCGAGCCAGCGTTGTGCTTGATCATGAAGGCGCGCATGCCGGACGTGGCGAGCCAAGCGTCCTTGGTCAGGCATCCTTGGTTGAGAGGACGTTCGGATCATGGGCCGGCTCTGGGACGGGGGCGGCAAGCTGGGCGGGTATGCCTCACGGCGCGTGAACGCGCTCACGTTTGCGACAAGTGTGGACGGCCCCGATGGTGCAAGTGGAAAGCAATGCAGCACGGTCGGGTTCTGCACACGACGCCAATCGGTCCTAATCTCCGGTGCCGCGACTGCGCCCCCGATGTAAGCTGGTGATCCGGCCGTGTGCCCTGGTTGGCGAGAAGCCGCCATGAAGCTCAAGCTCATCGCCACTGCTTGCTTAGCTCTCGGCATCCCGGGAGCTATAGCGCTCGCGCCGATCTCACCACGGGTTTCACCAGAGGCCATCCAGTCGGCGGTCACGCGCTCCGGGCCGCTTCTTGATCGGGCCTGGCAGCTTCCCGTTGCAGCAAGCTTCCGGCGTGACCTGGTTTGGCAGTCCAACGTCTCTCTCTGCGGGCCGGCGAGTGTCGCCAGCGCTTTCCGCTCGCTGAACGAGCGTGCGGACACCGAGTCAGCTGTTCTCGCGGGTACCGGGCGTTGCTGGACCGGGTTCTGCGTGCTCGGATTGACTCTCGACCAATTGGCCGATGTTGCGCGCACGCATACGAAGCGGAAGGTCATCGTTCTTCGTGATCTTAGCGCTGACGAGTTCCGTGAGCACATGCGCCGCGCCAATGACTCGGGGCGTCGCTACATCATCAACTTCAGCCGCGCGTCCATCTTCGGCGGAGGCGCGGGCCACCACTCGCCGGTTGGCGGCTATATGGAGGCCGAGGACCTCGTTTTCGTCCTGGATGTGAACCGCAACTACCAGCCATGGCTCATTGAGCGGCCGCGCCTTTACTCGGCTATGGACACCCTGGATGGCGACAAGAAACGCGGCCTTCTCCTAATTGAGTGACATCGCTTGATTGCCTCTGGTGTGAGCCGGTTTAACATGCTTGATTTCCAAACACGCAAACCGAACAGGTTATAAACACTACGGTTGTGCCCAACGGAACCCGTGCCGCAGCAGTGGTCTGCTTTCCTGTGTGCCGCTGAGCAGGCTCAGGGTGAGGGGAGCCGCCGCGACTGCCAGGAGCAGGGCACGGTCCTGCTCCGGGATCTTCGGTGTCCCGAGCGCGAGCGCGGCCAGGCAGGCCGCATGGATGGCCGCAGGCGGTTGTGCTGCCGGAAGCTCATCCACGGCCGGAGAACCGGCGGCGGGTAGTTGGTGGTCAGCAGAGCGCTGCCCTCCAGGCCGTTAGGGCCAGGAGGCCCGGAAACGCCAGCATGTCGAACCGGCGATGGGCCTGGGCCGAGATCGGTTTCGGAATCCTGAACTCCATGGTGACCCTCCGCTGCCGCAGGCTAATCCTTTGGGGTGACGGACTGGGCTTCGGCGATACACCTGTCCGCACAGGTATACCCCAACAGACACGATTTGAAGGATAGAAGCTAGCCGCTGACTTACCGTGAGTATACCAAGCTAAAGTTGTTGGCTGGCATCGGGATGCGGTCCAAGAGGGTCAAACCCTGCGCGAGTGCCGCCGCGGAGACCGCCTCCACATCCCGGACTCCCCAAGCGGGATCCCGCGCCCGCAGATCCGCGTCGAAGGCTGCATTGCTCGGAGCAGTGTGCACCCCAGCTACTCTGAACGGACCATAGAGGTACAGCAGCCCGCCTTCTGGCAGGACGCGGCCAGCTCCCGCCATCAATCCCTCTGTTGCGGCCCACGGGGCAATGTGGACCATGTTGATGGCAAGCACCGCATCCGCGCGCGCTACAGGCCAACGCTCTTCGCGCACGTCAAGCGGCATGGGCGACAGGATATTCGGCACGCCAGAAGCTTGCGCATGTGCCGCGATGCTCCTGAGCGCTTTCGGGTCTGCATCACTCGGTTGCCATTGCAGATCGGGCAGTGCAGATGCGAAGTGCACGACGTGTTCGCCTGACCCGCTTGCCACTTCCAAGATTAAGCCGGTGGGCGGGAGCACGCGCCGTAGGACGTCGAGAATAACCTCCCTGTTTCGAGCTACGGCCGGTGCGAACAGAGCGTCGCCGGATGAACCGGTCTGGCCCAAGACAGCGTCCCATTCCAGCATGGCGCACCTCTCGGCAAGCATGGGCTCCCATGAGGTAAGCTGAGAAAGGACCAGGGCCAAGCAGAGCCATAGCGCAACTGCAACCTGCGCCGCAGGCTTTTGTCCGCAGGGGTATACTGATCGGCCCCCATGAGGTGGTTCATCGCCGAGTTTGGTGGATCTGGGAGGGTGACGGCGAGCTTCTGGTCGATGCCGGCACCGATCCGCAGATCAGGGCATGACCCTGCTCTGCCATCTTCCCGGCTGCCGCCTGCTTCGTGTGGGGCGTGACGGCCAAAACGCCCTCAGCGTCGCCGCAGAAGGCGAACGCGATCAGGCCCGCTGCCCAGCCTGTCGGACGCTTAGCTCGGCTGTCCATAGCCGCTGTCAACGACGGCCCGCCGATCTGCCCGCCAGCGGCAAGATCGTGCGATTGCACCTGACGATCCGACGCTTCTACTGCCATGCCCCCGGTTGCCCGCGTCGCACGTTCGCCGAACGCTTCACGCACCTGCTCGGCCGCGACGCTTCCCGCACCCGCCGGCTCGCACAGGCCCAGGTGCGAACCGGGGTCGCGCTCGGCGGCCAGCCTGCCGCCCGGCTGCTCTCGCATCTGGTCATGCCAACCACCGCCACGACCCTGCTGCGAACGATCCGGGCTCTGCCGCTGCCGTCCGCAGGTCAACCGCAGGTCGTCGGGGTCGACGACTGGGCCCTGCGCAAGGGCCGGACCTACGCGACGATCGTGATCGATCTCGAGCGCCATCGCCCCGTCGACCTGCTGCCGGATCGTTCGGCCGCGACGCTGGCCACCTGGCTTCGGCACGAGCCACAGATCCACCTCGTGGCGCGCGACCGCTCGACCGAGTACGCCCGGGGCACCACGATGGGAGCGCCGGCCGCCCCGCAGGTCGCCGACCGCTGGCATCTGCTGCTCAACACGCGGCAGATGCTCGAGCGCTGGCTCGCCCGGGTCCACCCGCGCCTGAGGCAGATGCCGCTGACGGCACTCCCAGCTTCCTCGCTCCGCCGGACGACGGCCTAGCCGCGTGCCCCCGCTGAGGTGTTCACCCGGGCTGCAGCCGTCGGGCGATGGGAGGCCCTCTACGATGATGTCCGTCGCCGGCGCGCCGCGGGTCAGGCGCTCCGGCGCATCAATCGCGAGGCCGGTCTGGCCCGCGCCACCGTGCGCAAGTACGCCTTCGCCGAGCACTTCCCGCGTCATGGCCTGCGCGGGCCGGGGCCGAGCATCCTCGATCCCTATCTCGATCACCTGTCCGCCCGCCTCGGTGAGGGCTGCGAGAAGGCCATGCAGCTCTGGCGCGAGCTTCGCGATCTCGGTTATCCCGGTACCCCGAAGCAGGTGCGACGCTGGCTGAGCGAACGGCGCACGCGCCCGGCCAAGACCACGATCCGGCGCTGGCAAACACCGCCGGCTGCAGCGATGATCGCGCCATCGCCACGGCCGCCCCTCCCTTCGCCTAAGCAGCTGTCGCGGCATCTCCTGCGCGAGCCCGACGAGCTCGATCCCGGGGCCGTGGCCGTGGTGGCGCGGGTGCTTCAGGACGGCGAGACTGCCAAAGTCGTCGGTCTTGCTCGCCGGTTCTGCCGGATCGTCCGCTGCGGCGGCAAGGGTGCGGAGCCCGCCGCCCTCGCGGCCTTCGACACGTGGCTAGCCGAAGCGCAGCTGCGGCGTACGCGTGGTCGAGAGTTTCGCCGCCAGCCTCGCTCAGGATCAAGACGCCGTGCGAGCCGGGCTGGAACTGCCGTGGAGCCGCGGACAGGCGGAAGGCCAAGTCAACCGCCTGAAGCTGCTGAAGCGGACCATGTACGGGCGAGCCAAGCTCGACCTCCTTCGACGCCCCTTCCTCCTCGCAGCCTGATCCACCAAACTCGCCGATGAACCACTCACAGGGGGGGGCGGATCATCGGGGCCGAGGTCGCTTACGAACTGGGTTCTGACGGCGTGCGGTGCACGATCACCCTGCCGGTTTCGACACGGTCGGCGGGCAAGCCCGCCGGCACCTGCTGCGGCGTAGCGGACTGCTATGCTGCGGCGGAACCGAACTCTTCAAGCCTAAGCTGACGACCAAGTAAAATCATCACGCGCTCTAGGTTGCGTTGCGCTAGAGCGCGATCCAGATCACGCAGCACATGGCACTTGATGAGCGCTCTAGCGGATGGCTTCATGATACACCCTTGTGAACCAGCTTTAGTGCGGACTGCGGGTAATCCTCTGGGACTTGAGCTTCTCGGTGGACGCCACGAACAGCCTGCCACCCGACCATCTCACCTCGGCGCACTAACGAGCTGTGGCGCATCGCTCACGACCAAGCTTGCGGGTGCAGATCAGAAGTGGTTGCCGTAGATAATCTCTGCGTGTTTGCAGCCACATGTTCGCGATAGCGGACAATGACGGCTTCGAACCCCTTGCCCACCACCAGCATGCCGGCTGCTTCAAAGGCGGCACTCACCTTCTCGCTCACCATGAGCTGAGCCTCGAGCCAGGCTTCCAAGCCGCCCCGGGCCAGCTTCATGAGCCGCAGTTCAACAACCTTCTGCCCCTCTATCAGCAGCAACGTCGCTTCAAGGCAAGATATGAGCACGGCACGTCTCAGTCAGAGCAATGTATCAGGTCAGCCGTTGGCGTTTATGCCAGCGTGATTCCATCCGCTACAATTTCACTCAGTACATTGCTGCTCGCCACAAGCGCACGGAGATACTCAGCATTGGACGCTAAAATCACATCGACCGGCGTCCGCGACTTGGATAGAACGCGACCGTAAGTAAGCTTGGCTTTAAGCTCGCTCTCAGCGTAGGAGAACCAGATCCTCTGCTGCGCACCTGCCTTCTCGAGAAGACGAGTAGCGATAGAGTACACGCTCGCCTGAGTGGCTGCAGGCTGGGGGGCGGCACTCACACCGGCAACCGCATGCTCGTTCGTGGCTGGCGCAGGAGCGGGTATTTCGCCCGAGATCTCTGGCGCGCTCACTTCGAGCGAGTGAACCGCGATCGGCTCTGGCTCCGCCGCGATGATCTCAGAAGCGCTCGCCGGCTCATCAGCCTCGGATTGCGCCGCTTCTGACATGAGAGCCTCAGGAGCCTCTTCCTGCGCGGGCAACGGCTCAGGGTCGTAGACGGGGACAGCTTCGAGCGACGTCTGCTCACCCTCGGTCGGCGGCAGAACAGCCTGCTCGTCACCAGCCTCGGTGATTTGCTCGCCAGGAGCCACTGCCTCGGTCATGGAGCTTCCCCGTTGGGCTGATGTTGAACGCCTACCGCGTCGCGCTGCCATGTCGCCGCTCTCTCACGTCAGAGGCGGGCCCGCGCCCGGGAGGCGCGGGCTCTCGCCAGTCGCACCAGGTTACGCGGCCTTGGCGACCGAATAGATTTCCTTGGCCTGAGCCTGGAACGTGTCGAACTGAGCACGGAGGTACTCCGCCCGGATCTGACCGGCCTCCTGCAGATCGCGGGCGCGGATGATCTTATGGGCGACCGCGAAGGCAGCGTCGGCGTTCTGCTCGGCGAAGTCGAGGCTGCGGGCGTAAGCGACGCTAACCGGCAGCTGGGAGGCCTTGAACGAGGACTGGACGGTCTCGTTGAGCTTGCGGGTGTTCTGGAAGAAGGCCGCGACGGCCTGCTGGGCTTGCGCGAGGCTCTTGTCGGCAAAGTCGCGCAGCTCGGCGGGGACCTCGAAGGGGTTCTGGCTCGTCATGGACGTTTCTCCACGGGGGTACGCACCGCCTTCTTGTGCGGCGCGGCATTAATGCTGCAATGCACAAGAGAGCACAACCCCGACTTCCGGTCTAGACCGAGGTGGCCTCGATCGCTGCGTGCGGCACGCGCGGCTCCCCCGGCCCCTTCGACAGGGATATGGCAATGTCCCTGCTCGGCTGGCTGATCCACGCTCGGGATTGAGCCATCAGAAAAAAAGGGCCGCCCTTGTGAGAGCGGCCCGAGTCTAGGGAGGAAACGCCCACGAAGGGCAAACCTCATGTGGGGACCGTCCTGGCGGCATGACGTGCGTAAGCGCACATGCAGGTCTCGGTGGGACACAAAACGCCCGGCCGGGGTTCGGGACTCCCCCCGTGAGACACGGATCGTGGTCTGGTGTTGAACAGGGCGCGGCTCCCGCAGCTGCCGGCCAGGCTTTCATCCAGACCCAACCGAGACACGCCACTTTCGTTAAGCCGCTAAACGACATGTATGGAAAAACGACGGGATACAGTTGGCGAATTCGATCAGGCCCGCCGCGGAGCCCGGGATGGGACCGGCCTCACGCCCGTGCAACGGCCGCGCCAGACGCCCGGCCGAAGAGCCACCCGAATTCGCCAACAGTATCCGACGGTTTTTCAGACACTTAAACCTGTAAGGATTGCGTGTCAGGAAATCAAATCCGGACGCCAGCGGTCTCCTGCCCGCCTGTCACGTCGGCGTCGCTCGCATAAGACCGGCTTACGGAACCGGCAGACGGCCAGCGTTTTCAGAACTCGAGAACTTTGGCGCGGGCGGTCGCTGTGTCTCAGGCCAGAATGGCTTCGCGCGTTAGGCCATGATCAGCCGGGCGTCCTGGTACCCGTCCTAGCGGGCGCGCCGAGCTGGCCGAAAAGCCCATTGACCAGACGCATGCCGGTGCCGCCGTGAGGCTTTTCCGTGAACCCCTTGCCGTTGTCCCACAGGGCCGGGCACGCCGCGCCATTCTGATAGGCGAGCAGCTCAAGGCCGACGACCCCTTGCTGCCTTCATGTTTGCTTGTCTCATCGGATCAAGTTGGATGGAGTGCTCTACGCTAAGCTGTTCGAAACATGCGTCGCGGCGCTAGTAGCTCGATAAGCGTGGGCCGGACCGATCAAGACGCGCCTCGTAGGCGGGCAAGGGTGGGCCCTCCGGTCATCGTGCCGGCGGAACCTGAGCCTTTGACCCAACCCGCATGAGGGGGCATCGGAGGCAGCTATGGGTGTCACCAGACGGATCTTCGCCACAGGCGCCGCTACGATACCGCTCATCGGCTCAGGCTTTCCGCGTGCCTCGGCCCAGAATGCGGCTCAGGACGCGCTCCTCATCGGCAACAACGCTGTGGCGGATCCGCTGGAGTTGGCAACGGACGCCTACATCTACGGCTACCCGCTCGTCACCATGGAGATGACCCGACGCGTCCTCACCAACGTGGTCGCGCCCGAAGGTAAAAGCGCCCCCATGGGCCAGTTCGCCAATTTGCGGGAATACCCAGACGCCAAATTCCGAGCCGTCACGGCCCCCAATGCGGACACGCTCTATTCCAGCGCCTTCCTCGACGTCGGCCGGGAACCTTATATCCTGAGCATCCCGAACGAGGACGGGCGCTACTTCCTCATGCCAATGCTCAGTGCCTGGACGAACGTCTTTTCCGTGCCGGGCAAGCGCACAACCGGAACTGGCCCGCAGACCTACTTCATTGCAGGACCTGGTTGGAGCGGCAGCGTCCCATCCGGCGCCAAGCTGATCCAAGCCCCAACCAGCCTAGTCTGGATCATCGGCCGAACGTACTGCACGGGTACGCCCGAGGACTACAAGACCGTCCACGCCCTGCAGGACCAGTACCGGCTCATCCCCGCGAGCGCGGCCGCAACGTCGTACACGCCGCCGGCAGGCCAGGTTGATCCAGGCATCGACACCAAGACGGCCGTGCGCGAGCAGGTCAACAATTTGGACGCGGCCACCTACTTCAACTTGCTCGCCGCGCTGATGAAGGATAACCCGCCAGCGCTCGCGGACGGGGTCGCGGTTGCCAAGATGGCCTCGCTCGGCATCGTGTCTGGGCGCACCTTTGATCCGAGAGGCCTGACACCATCCGTTCGGGAAGCGGTCGAGCAGGCACCGAAGCAGGCCATCTCCCGCATCATGGGACATATGAAGACAACGGGCCGACACATCAACGGCTGGACATTCACGACCGACGGCGGCGATTACGGCAAGGACTACCTGCAGCGCGCGTTGGTCACGGCGGTCGGGCTCGGCTGCAACCTGCCGCAGGACGCGGTTTACCCCCTGACCACCGTCGATGCTGCGGGCCGGCGGCTGGCCGGCACCTCGAAGTACGTGATGCGCTTCCCTGCCGGCGAGCTGCCGCCCGTCGATGGATTCTGGTCGCTGACAATGTATGACGCGAACTTCTTCTTCGTCGACAACCCGCTCAACCGCTATACGGTCAGCCCGCGCAACAACCTGCAGACCAATCCAGACGGCTCAGTCGATCTCTTCATCCAGACCGAGAGCCCCGGCCCGCAGCGGGAGTCGAACTGGCTACCAGCCCCGACTGGGCCTTTCATCCTGATGCTGCGCACCTACTGGCCGAAGGATGCGCTGCTGAACGGATCCTGGGCCCCTCCGCCGGTTACGCGCGGCGCCGGCGCGGCGCTCTAGCCGCCTGACTGCGCCATCAACAACTCGCCCGTTCCCGGTTTGGGCCGGGTGCCCAGCGCAGGCGCTGATGGTCCTGAACGCATTGAAGAGAGACAGGAGGCATGCATGCGCTTCATCGGCATTGCTGCGGTCGTCCCACTCCTAGGAGCCCGTCCGAGTAACGGGTTGATGCGTTGGGATTGAGGTTGAGATCTGGGCGGATGGATTCCGCGCCACAGGCTTAGCGCGCGGCCTGCGCCAGCTTCAGGAGGTTATGGGCGGTGCAGATCATCGCCCACTCGCCTCGGACCTGCTCAAGACCGCGCAGCAGGAACTGCCGAAAACCTCTGGCCTGCTTCATCTGCCCGAAGACCGGCTCGACCACCTGCTTTCTCAGGCGGTAGCGGCTCCGGCGCCCAGCCCGCTTCAGCCGCTGAGCCATCGCGCTCATCAGCGGCATCTTCGTCAGCTTGCGCCGTCCAGCCGCATGGGCCTCGCCGTGACGCGCTCGGCCGGGCGGCAGGTAGCCCCGGATCCGACGCGCCTGGAGCGCCGTCAGGTTCGCCTCGGTGGCAAAACCGGCATCGCCCGAGACCTCGCGCGGCTTGCGTCCGAGATGAGCAGAGACGTCGTCGATCAGCGGCACCAGGGCACGATAGTCGGCTGCGTTGGTCACGAGCCGCTGCGCCACGATCACCTGATGCGCCGCATCGACCGCGATCTGGCCATTGTAGCCCTGCACGAACCCGTCGCGGGTGGGCAGGATCCGGCTGTCCGGCTCGGTGAAGTTGCGCTGTGCCCGGTCGGGTGGGCCGCCGTCCTCGCCGCGCAGGGGCCGCCCCTGCCAACGCATGCCCGACGAGGCGCCCGGCCCGCTCTCGTCCTCAGGGGCGGGCGGATCGGCGGCCTCGGCTTCCAGGGCGGCCTTGGCGGCGCGGATCGCAGCAAGCCGCCGCTGCTTGTCGGCCATCCAGTCCGGCGTCTCGTCGCCGCGCCGATCCATTCCGTGCGCGCGGTCCTCAGCGGCATCCATCTCGGCAGCTTGGGCAAGCCACGCCTCGACCTCGGCCGCCAAGGCCGCTTCGGTCGTCTTCATCCGGCCGTAGCTCATCGCTTTGTGGCGCGAGGCATTGGCCTTCAGCTTGGTCCCGTCCACCGCCACATGAGCAAAGCCCACCAGCCCGGCCGCCTGGCACAGCCGCAGCACCTGCACGAACAGGTCCGACAGCGCCGCGAGATGACGCTTGCGGAACTCGGCGATGGTGCGGAAGTCGGGCCGGTTCAGGCCGGTCACCGCCATAACGTCGACCCGCTCCTCGCAGGCGCGGGCGAGTTGGCGCGAGGAGTACAGGCCGCGGCTGTAGCCGTAGAGCAGGAGCGCCACCATCATGCCGGGATGGTAGGGTGGATAGCCGCGCTCCTCGGTATAGGTGTCGAGGATGGCTGACAGATCGAGCGCCTCGCGCACCGTGTCGCGCACGAAATGCGCCATATGCCCGGGCGGCACGAACTCATGCAACGAGGGCGGCAGCAGCCAGCCTTGATCGACATCCCAGGAGCGAAACACCTTGGCCATGGGCCGAGTGAATCACCTCCGCGCCCCGCCGTCGAGACGCTTACTCGGACAGGCTCCTAGCCGTTCCTCACACTGCATCCGCGGACATCAAGCGTCACAAGGCTGTCCCGGAGACGTTTTGGGGCCAGTGGGTCCTGGCCGACCAATCGTGTATCAAAAATGATCAACCGGCCCTCTCGATCACCGCGTCGGCTTACACCCGCGCCGACTCGCGATGCACGATAGACTGGGTCGACGAAACCGCAGGACGAGCCGGCCCAATCTACTCCGCTCACATGCGATGCTCGACCGGCGAACAGCCGCAGCCGTCGATAGCGAACCTGATCCTCGTTTCGAGGGAGAACAACGTGGTCTCGCTGGGTCCGGACTTCAAAAGTCTCCAGAGCTATCAGCGCTGTCCAGCCGAGTGAGAGCCGAAGCCTCGCACAAGCGGCCGGAGTGACGGTCCCGGGCCGCGCCGCCGGCAGCCGGAGATCCAGAAGCCGAGAAACGAGATCCACGACAGCGCCCCCCCCGCTGCGCTTGCTCCCATCCTAACTCAGGAGGTAGCCCATGAGCCCCTTGCCGGAGCGAACTGAGTCCCTGACAGCACCGCCGACGGACCCCAGCGGCCCCATCGCGGGGCGGCCCGGGCATTCATTGGCTCGGCGCGCCATCGATGAGGCCGAGCGTTATCTCTGGTTTGCCCTCTACCTCATCGTCATCTTGGGGACGTTGATCCTCTTCAGCCTCAACATCTACGCCCGCATCGACCAGGATGTCCCGCGCTACCCGGGCTACCACTTCTACGCGCTCGGCCTGATCAACGCCCTCGTGTTTGCCAAGATCATGCTGATCGCCGAGGCGGCAGGCGTGGGCTCCAGGTTCATCGGGCGCCGCTTGGAGGCGGGACGGCTCGTCATGGTGATCCTCTATCGCGCGCTGGCATTCACCGTCGTCCTGGTCGCGGCCTATGTACTGGAGGCGGTGCTGGAGGGGGCATGGCATGGGAAGGCGGTGGGGCAGGTCCTCCCGGAGATCGCTGGTGGCCCGCTCGGCCTGGTCTCGCTCGCCTGGATCATGCTGGTGGCCCTGGTTCCCTATTTCGCTTACCGCGAGCTCGGTCGCGTGCTCGGCCACGCGAGGTTGCAGGCGATCATGCTGAAGCCCGGCGGGACCTTCCGGGATGGCGCCGATCCGCAGACTGCGTCCCAGTCCCGGTTCGCGGCCTGAGGCTGATATGAACCTGCGAGGGTAGGGTGCTCAGATGGGCGATCATGGCACTGTTCCCCAAGTCGTACCCTGCCGCGCGCATGCGTCACCTCGTGGGCGTGAGGAGAGGCACTCTCCACACGGGCCGATCTCGTGCTTGATCGAACGGGACCTTAACGAGGACAGGCAATGGTCGGGGTGCCCTCAGCCCTGCCGGATCAGGACTAGGGTGGAAGCACCGGGCCAGCTGAGGCGGGGGGCGTCCGCTGCGATACGACGAGCGTTGGCGCAGGCCGGGATCCCGTATCCGGCTCGAGGCTTGCCCGTCGCTGGTCGAGGGCGTGCCGCGCATGCGCCAGGGCCGTCGACGGGCGCGGGGCGCATCGCCCGAGCGGTACCGCGAGAAGTGGGGTCTGCCGCTCGCGTATCTGATGGCCGCGGCGGCCTACGCCGCCCAGCGCTCCGAGTTGGCGAAGCTGCACGGCCTCGGCCGGAGAGCTGCGGCGAAGACCGCCGCCTGACGGTGCCGGGGCGGCCGGAATGCGCCCAGCCGCCTCATCTCCCCCACGTTGAGCACCCTGGAGAGCATCGTAGGCACCGCCCCCGCTTACGACCCGTCCCTGACCTACTACGCCGCATCCGTGGCCGGTCACGGCGAGTATCGGGCCTGCGAGTGGCTGCAGAAGGCCGGCTTCGTCACCCTGGTTCCGAGCCGCACGGCTGTCGTGCGGCAAGCTTCTAGAGCGGGGTCCGAGCGGGTTGAAACCGTGGTGATGGCAACGCGTTGGCCGGTCCCCGGGGGGGCGGCTCAACGGAGGTGGCCCATGCCCTCAGCTTTGTCTGTCGACCTGCGCCAGCGCGTCGTCTCGGCCGTTGCAGAAGGCGCCTCCTGCCATCAGGCCGCCGCGCGCTTCGGGGTCAGCGTGGCCAGCGTCAGCCGCTGGTCCAGGCAGCAGGAGGGCCAGGGAGATGTCACGCCCAAGCCCATGGGCGGCGACCAGCGCTCGCAGCGCATCGAGGCTCATGCCGAGCTCATCCTGCAGACCTACCAAGCCCACCCGCAGAGCTTCCTGCATGAGCTCTGCGAGACGCTCCAGGAGCAAGGCGTTCCGGTCAGCCGCAGTAGCCTGTCGCGCTTCTTCGCCCGGCACCGCATCACGCGGAAAAAAGGGCGACGTACGCAGCTGAGCAGGAGCGGGAGGATGTAAAGGCGGCTCGTGAGGCGTGGTTTGCCGGCCAGCTTGAGCTGGATCCGGAGCGACTGGTGTTCCTGGATGAGACCGCCGCCACCACCAGCATGGTCCGCCGCTACGGCTGGGCCCCGCGCGGCGAGCGTTGCCGCCTCGCGGCACCCGCAGGGCACTGGAAAACCACCACTGTGATTGCCGGGCTGCGCACGAGCGGGCCTGACGCGATCGCTCTGCTGGACGGCCCTGTGACGGGCGAACGCTTCCGCGCCTACGTGACCGACACCCTGGTCCCCACCCTGAGACCCGGCGACACCGTGATCCTGGACAATCTGGGCGCTCACAAGGTGGCCGGCGTGCGCGAGGCGATCGCGGCAACCGGGGCCCGGCTGCTTTATCTTCCTCCGTACTCACCTGAGTTCAACCCGATTGAGCAGGCCTTCGCCAAGCTGAAAGCGCTGTTGCGCAGGGCGGCGGCCCGCAGTGTCAGTGAACTCTGGGCGGCGATCCACCAAGCCTTCAAATGCTTCTCGCCGGCTGAGTGCCGCAACTACTTCACAGCTGCTGGATACGAGGATGATGCTTACGCTTCAACCTGATCGGGAGCGGCTCTAGCGGCAAGCGGCTCGTGCGGCGTCCAGTGTTCCCTGGCTACGCCTTCGTTGGCAAGCGGCCGGAGCAATCCTGGCGGGACATCCTGCGGGTGCCTGGCGTCCGCGCGCTCGTCACGACAGGCGAGGCTCCGACCGAGCTGCCGCCGTGGATGATGAAGATGCTGATCGCAGCTGATGAGATGGCCGCGTACGACCGCCCGCGACCGCAGCTTGCGGTGGGCGACAAGGTGCAGATCCGCGACGAGCTCTGGGAGGGCCTGATCGGCGAGGTGATGCGCGCCCCGGAGGGTCGTCGCATTGCCGTGCTGCTGAAGGCATTCGGCAAGAAGCATGTCCTCAGCGTCGATGTTGACAGGCTGGCTGCCAAATGAGACCTTGCACCTGCGCACGGTCGTTGTTGCATTTTTGCAACCACGCCGTGCGGGTGCATTGGTCAGCAGCCCCGCGCGAGCGATCGTGACGGGGCTGTTTCGTGTGAGGCAGTCAGGTGACCACCAAGCCCGCCTCACCGTGGCAGGCCATCTCCGTCTGCACCGCAACCGTCGGGTCTGGTGCGGTTTGTCCGCAGGACGGCGTTGGGAAACGGGAGCCGGGGCAGTGGACGCTGAAGCTGGGGACCTCATCGACCGGATCTACGAGGCTGCGGTCCTGCCCGAGTTCTGGCCGAACGTCCTCTCGGATCTGGCGCGCTTTGGCGAAGGCGACGCGCCCTTCTCTTCACGACGGAGGGGAACGATTTTCGTTACGTGACCTCCCCGGGCTTCGAGCAAGGCACCGCAGAGTATGTTGCGGAAGGATGGCCGGCGCGGACGGATCGGGCCGCCAGGCTTTTCGCCAAGCAGCACTCAGGCTTCTTGACCGACCTCGACGTCTACACTCCTGCGGAAATCGAGGTAGAACCTGTCTTTCGCGATTTCCTGCGGCCCAGAGGGCTCGGCTGGGGCGTTGCCAGCGCCGTCACTGTGCCGAGTGGTGACCGCCTCATCTTCAACGTGGAGCGCGCTTTCGCTCGTGGCCCGGTGACCCGCGATGTCGTTGCGCGCCTGGATGCCTTGCGGCCCCATCTTGCGCGTGCCGCGACGATGTCGGCGCGCCTGCGCCTTCAGACCGTGCGGGCCGCCGCACAGGCTCTCGACGTGGTCGGGGTTCCGGCGGCGATCCTCGGGAGGCAGTTGCAGGTGCTCGCAGTCAATGCCGGCTGCGAGGCGCTGTTCGGCTACACGGTTCAGGAGGCGCGCCGCTTTGCCCTCACGCACCCGGAAGCCGACAACCCACGCACCGCCCGACCCATGCCCAAGACGGCGGATGCCGAGCTGCAGACCCCGGAGCACCGGGCCTGGCGTCTGGCCGTCCTGCAGCGGGCGGGCTGGTGCTGTGAGGATTGCGGCGCTCAGGGCGGCCGCGGCGGCGTCCGCCTCTTCGCCGATCACGTGATCGAGCGCCAGGACGGCGGTGCGCTCACGGATCCGAACAACGGCAGGTGTCTATGTGGATCCTGTCACACCAGGAAGACCGTGGCCGAGCGGGCGCGGCGGATGGCGGTGCGGAGCGCGGCGGCCGAGCCGGGCCGTGGCTGATCCCCCCGGGGGGCCGGTCGAGAGTTTGGCGGGTCAGGGGCGGTGAACCGCACAGGGTCTCATCCGGACAAAATTCCCTCCGAGCAAAACTAGGGTGAAGGCGGTGAGGCGCGGGCAGACCTACTACCTGGGCGATGGCATCAACAAGGTGCTCGCCACGGCCGCCGAGGTCGAGAAGGCGATCGCCAAGGCGAAGAGCCTCGGCAACGCGGCGCCGGCGCCCGCGCCGGTCGTGGTGCGGGTCGCGGAGCCTGTTGTGGTGGTCCCGGCGACCCCCGCGACCCCGGTGCCCCCGGCCGTACTGGCGACGACGGGCTTCGTGGCGCGGCTCGGCGGCTGGATCGATCGCGTCTTCGGGGCCGCCTGATGAAACGCGGCATCCTCCGCACCGTGGAGGGCGGCCGGCTTCTGTTCTGGTGCCCGGGGTGCGCGGGCGCCCACAGCATCCGCATCGGTGAGGGGGAGGGTCCGCGCTGGCAGTTCAACGGCAACTACGACTGTCCGACCTTCGCCCCCTCGATCTTCGTCAACCCGCCCGGCCCGTACTTCAACCCGGCTCCCTCGTCTGCCACTCCTTCGTGAGGGACGGCCAGATCCAATTTCTCGGCGACAGCACCCATCACCTCGCCGGGCAAACCGTTCCGCTGCCTGACTTCGACGCAGCCTGAGACCCTCGCCCTACGGGTTTAGACAGGGCACCACCCCAGCAACATCCAAGGACTATCCCATGATCCGCAAGCTCTCGCTCGCGGCGCTGGCGCTGTGCGCGCTCGCCGCTCCTGCTCTGGCTGCCGAGGTGACGGCGGTCGCCAACACCGCCGTGGTGGTGCCGTGGGGCGACTGGATCGTCGCCATCGCCCAGACCATCACCTCAGTCCTGGTGCCGATCCTGGTGACCGTGATCACCGCTGCCATCGCCCTCATCGCCCCGTGGCTGCAGCTGTTCATCACCCAGAAGCGGATCCAGCAGATGGTCGAGGCCTGCCTGGAGTATGCCCTCAACACCGTCGAGGGCGCGGCCAAGGGCAAGGCGCTCAATGTCGAGATCGGCTCGAAGGTGCTCGCCACCGCGGTCAACCGTGCGCTCAACGCTGCTCCGGCGGCGGTGGTGCGCGCCGCGGGCGGCCCGAAGGGCGTCGCCAGGACGATCTTCAGGGCCCTGCACCTGGATGAGACCGCGAACGCCAACGCCGTCCTGACGCCTGTCCTGAACGGGCTGCCGGCGGCGGCCAGGAAGTAAGCGCACATAGCCAGACAGGAGGCGGCCATGCGGATCCCCCCACGGCACTGCTGGCTGGCTTACCTTGCGCCTTGGCCCAACCAAGCCATGATCCAGTACGACCCCGATCCGGTCATCAACGAGCGCATCCGCAGAGCCGTCCGCTACGGCCAGACCCGCTGGGCCGAGGTCTGGCTCTCCCTCATCATGATGACGCTCGGGGGGGTGCTGCTCCTCCCCGAGCCCACCTTCGTCGGCCCGGAATGGCGCGTGATCGCGTCCTGCGTGACCGAGCGCACGGCCGGGACGATCTCCGTCTCGGTGGGCGGGGCTCGCATCCTCGCCCTCTGGATCAATGGCCGCCGCGGCCGGGAGACGTCGCTGATCCGGACGCTCGGGTGCATGTCAGGCTTTGCGTTCTGGCTCGTGACCGCGGCCGGCGTCGCGGCGGCCTATCCGCCGCTCTCAACCGGCATCGCGGTCTACGGTGTCCTCGCCTTGGCCGAGCTTCATTCGTCGGGGCGGGCCGCCTCCGACATGGCGGCCGAAGACACCTTCGGCCTGCGCAAGAGGAGGCGGGCTGGTGGCCGACCCGGGCGTCTCCTTTGACAGCTGGCCGGCGATCGTCGTCGGCATCACGGCCGCGCTGGCGGGCGCGCTGGTCCCGCTGAACGGCTTCATCAAGACCCTGCTCGACTACCGGCTGGAGGCGAAAAAGGCCGAAGCGCTCCAGGCCGAAACCGCGCGGGACGTCGCATCCGCGTCTGGCCCCACGGTCCTCGACTCGATCGCGATTGCCGACCTGACGGACGCGGTGAAGGAGCTGGCCCTGGCCATCCGCGAGGACACCGCGTCGGACACGGCCCGGCACAATGACCAGCTGATCAGCGTCTTGGAGCGTCTCACCGACCGCCTCGGAGATCTGGAGCAAGGCGGTCGCGGGCCTCACCAGGGCCAGCATCGCGGTTCCCGCCGCGACCAGCACCATCGTTGACTCGGCGCCCCAAGGCACCTCCGATGCCCGCCCGGCACACCGCCGCGGGCGGGCTTTTCTATTGCGTGGAACGTGTCGAGCGGTCGGACTTCGACCCTCCGCGCACGCTGAGCCGACAGCCGCAATGCGCCACAAACGGACCTTCGAGCGGTGCATTGGGAATGGCCGCTGGTGTTCTGCTGCCGAACCTTGGCGGATCGTTGCAGACTGTGCCACGGGTCAGCTTCGACTTGTGTTCACGTTATCATTCGCAAATGCCAGACTCAGGAATTGAGGTCTACATACGTGCAAAGCATCTGTTCTGAGCGGAGGCCGCGATGTTCTTGGCTCGGTTTTCCTACGATGTTCTGCCCGTCAACCGGCAGCAGGCAATCGAGCACATCCGGCGCGAGATCGAGGCAGCGCGCGCAAACGGTCTCAAGGCTCGTCTTCTGGTGCCGCTCACGCGTGTTCAACGCTGCGCGGCTCTGCAATTTGAGGTTGAGCTGACCAACCTCGATCAACTCGATCAGTTCCGCCGAGGCGGTGTGGGTTCGGAAGGTGAGACGAGTGAGTGGATGCGCTCGTTCAGCGACATCCTCCAAAGCCCGCCCTTGGTCGAGATCTTACGCGCGGAGGACTGACGACCAAGTACAGTCATGCGAAGCAGTGCTAGCACTACAGTTGCGTTTTTGGTTGGGAAGAACGGCGGGTTGGTCTGCTGAGTTTGCCTCGGCGTTGGCGGCGCGCTCTGGCGTCTGACGTGCTGCGGTTGAGGTGGGCTTGGCGGGCGGCGGCCTGATGTGCGCGTCGCCAGAGCGACCAGGCCATGACGTGGGCGGGCCGGATGCGCTGTCGCGCCAGCCGCACCGCGACGCGGCGGCTCTCCTGCACCGACCAGCGGATCAGTGGGCGCGCGGTCTTGGCCAGCCCCGACTTTTTGGGGGCGGCGCGTTGGCCCGATGGCGGATCACCATCAGCCTGGCGCAGGCCAGCATCACCAGCGAGATGTGCCGGTGCCAGCCATGCCAGGAGCGGGTCGCGTTGTGGTCGAGCCCGAGTTCGGTCTTGGCCGAAGGCGTCCGCGATGGCCCAGCGCCGGCCCTCAACCGCGACCAGGGTCGCAATCGGTGTGCCGGCCGGGCACCACGTTGTGCAGGAGGCCCGCTCGCCGTCGCTCAGACTGCGGCGGATCAGCAGGCCCCGCGTCCACTCGCTCTCATCGAGGGCGGGATCCACGGCGCCGGCGGGCAGGGTAGTCGCGGACGGCCGCATCGAGCTGTTCGCCGCGCCGTGCCACCTCGGCGCCGAGATGCTTCTCGAGCTCGTGAATCTGCATCGACAGTGCGGGCTGGGAGACCGCGCAAGCGGCCGTGGCGCAGCCGAAATGACGGTGCTCCGCGAGTGCCGCGATAGATCAGCTCATCACCGCAATCAGGCAATTCGATTAGACATGATCGCTCGTGGCGGTCATGGTATGTGGCAATGGCCGGGCGGGGCGCTGCCATCCGCGCCTCGGGAAGCCCCCGCTCCGCGTTTGTCGTCACCGTTGCAATCACGGAGCACATTGTGGCGAATGTCATGCCAACATAAGACGATTGCCGATCGAAGTGCGCCATTGGATTGCTATGACGAAGTTAACAAGAGGGTGATCGGCTTCGCCCTCGAGGCCGAAACGAATCTGCCACAATCAACCGCTGAACATCGGTAGAAAATCAGAAAAAGATCGGAGGCCGACATGGACGCGAAAGTTGACGATACCGGCGAAGGCAAGTGCCCGATCACCGGCAGCCGCCGTGGACGAACGAACCGCGACTGGTGGCCGAACCACTTGGACATCCAGGTTCTCCATCGCAACTCAAGCCTGTCCGACCCGATGGGCGAGGATTTCGACTACGCCAAGGAGTTCAAGACCCTCGACCTGAACGCCGTGATCAAGGACCTGCATGCCTTGATGACGGACTCGCAGGATTGGTGGCCGGCCGACTTCGGCCACTACGGGGGGCTGATGATCCGCATGGCGTGGCACAGCGCGGGCACATACCGCATCACCGATGGCCGCGGCGGCGCCGGCGCCGGCCAGCAGCGCTTCGCGCCGCTCAACTCGTGGCCGGACAACGCCAACCTCGACAAGGCGCGCCGGCTCTTGTGGCCGATCAAGCAGAAATATGGCCGGAAAATCTCCTGGGCCGACCTGATGATTCTCGCCGGCAATGTCGCCCTCGAGTCGATGGGCTTCAAAACGTTCGGTTTCGCCGGCGGCCGCAAGGATGTGTGGGAGCCCGAAGAGCTCTATTGGGGTCCCGAGGGGACATGGCTGGGCGACGAACGCTACAGCGGCGAACGCCAGCTTCAAGAACCGCTCGGCGCGGTACAGATGGGCCTCATCTACGTCAATCCGGAAGGGCCGAACGGCAAGCCGGACCCGGTCGCTGCGGCGCGTGACATCCGCGAAACCTTTTTTCGCATGGCGATGAACGACGAGGAGACCGTCGCGTTGATTGCCGGCGGCCACACCTTCGGCAAAACCCACGGCGCCGGTGATCCGTCCTTCATGGGTCCGGAGCCGGAAGCCGGCGCGCTCGAGGATCAGGGCCTCGGCTGGAAAAGCAGGCATGGCAGGGGCTTCGGGCCTGACACGATCACCGGCGGCCCGGAAGTCATCTGGTCGCAGACGCCGACGAAGTGGAGCAATTACTTCTTCGACAACCTGTTCAAATATGAATGGGAGCTGACGAAGAGCCCGGCGGGTGCGTGGCAGTGGCAGGCGAAAGGCGCCGAGCCTACGATTCCGGACCCCTTCGACGAGTCGAAGAAGCGCATGCCGACCATGCTCATCACCGACCTCGCACTGCGCCTCGACCCAGCCTACGAGAAGATCTCGCGGCGCTTCTACGAGCATCCGGACCAGTTCGCGGACGCCTTTGCCCGCGCCTGGTTCAAGCTCACGCACCGCGATATGGGCCCGATCCAGCGTTATCTTGGTCCGCTCGTGCCCAAGGAGGTCCTGATTTGGCAGGACCCGATCCCGGCCCTGGATCACGAAGTGGTCAACGAGCAGGACATTGCAGTGCTGAAGGCGAAGATCCTCGCCTCCGGCCCGTCGGTGCCGCAGCTCGTCTCGACGGCCTGGGCGTCAGCGTCGACGTTCCGCGGCTCCGACAAGCGCGGCGGCGCCAACGGCGCGCGCATTCGCCTCGCGCCGCAGAAGGACTGGGAGGTCAACCAGCCGGCTGAGCTCGCCAAGGTGCTGCAGAAGCTCGAAGTGATCCAGAAGGAGTTCAACGCCTCGCAGAAGGGCGGCAAGAAGGTGTCGCTCGCCGACCTGATCGTTCTCGGCGGCTGCGCGGCCGTCGAGAAAGCTGCCAAGGACGCCGAGACTCCGGTGACGGTGCCCTTCACACCGGGGCGCATGGATGCCTCGCAGGAGCAGACCGACGTCGACTCCTTCGCCCCGCTCGAACCGCGGGCCGACGGCTTCCGCAACTACATCAGCGGCAGGCGGCAGTTCATGATGCCGGAGGAGGCATTGGTCGATCGGGCACAATTGCTGAGGCTGACAGCGCCTGAGATGACGGTTCTCGTCGGTGGGCTGCGCGTCCTCGGCGCCAACGTCGGGCAGTCCAAGCACGGCGTCTTCACCAACAGGCCTGGGATGCTGACGAACGACTTCTTCCTCAACCTACTCGACATGGGCACGCAGTGGCACCACGCTGGCGGCGACGTCTACGAGGGCCGTGACCGCAAGACCAACGAGCTCAGGTGGACCGGCACCCGCGTCGACCTGATCTTCGGCTCGCACTCGCAGCTCCGCGCGCTGGCGGAAGTCTATGGGTGCGCGGACTCGCAGGAGAAGTTCGTGAAGGACTTCGTCGCCGCATGGACCAAGGTCATGAACCTCGACCGCTTTGACGTGGCGGGCCGCATTGCTGAGAAGGCGGCGGACTTGAAGGTCAGCGTCGACGCCGCGCTGTAGCCACGGCGTTCTCTGACGGCCAACGAGCGACGGCGGAGGCGTTCGCATCCGCCGTCGCGATCAAGCACCGTCCGCTGGACGCACCTTGATTGGAGAGGTCAAGCACGCGATTTCGATCGACGAGAATCGAAAGGACTCTGATCCGCCCCACGTCCAGAGTCAGCAAGGCCGCCCGGCCCCGCCGCGGTGGGGTTTCTCGTTCGCAGCAGGTTGTTTCGTTGCTGGAGACATTGTGCCCTCCTGCATCTGATCCGAGGTCGTTCTGAGCCCGGCAGCCCTCCCGCAGCCGGGCTTTTTTCGTCTCAGCCCTCCTGATCCGGCGACGGCATCCCGCCCGACCATTTGGTGACTCTCCGGCTGCGGGCCGGGCGAGGGATCCGTGAGATGGGCCGAGGCGATTGCGCTCATACTGCTGTGAGCGAAGTCGATCACTCGCCCTCACTTCGGAGAATTCCTCGACCGCTGGCGAGCGTCAGATCGGCCTGTCTCGATGTCCGTGCCGGAGCCAAAGCCAGCAGTCGAGCCAGAGCCGATTATCGCGTGAGAGCACGGCATTCCCATTGCACTCTCGTTCGGCCTAGACAGCCAAGCTTGGACCCCCGATGGTGAGGGACAATCTGGTGCTCTGAGCCACGCCTGTTCGCTCGATTAAACTGAAGATCGTCGTTCCTCGGCATCCGTCCGAGCTGGAGAAGGCCCAAGCGCTCTGGAGCACGCATCGTCTCGTCAATAAGGCGGTCAGTTTCTACGAGCAGAAGCTGCTGCTTCTTCGGGGCGAGACCTACAGCACGAGTGACGGCTCTGTGCCTCAAGACGAGGTCCGACGCCAGCTGCTCGAACAAGCCCGTGAGGCGCAGGCCCGGAACGGTGGGTCAGGCGGATCTGACGACGAGATTGTACGATTGTGCCGGTCCTTGTACGAGGCGATCGTTCTCGCCGACGACGCGAATGCCCAGCTCGCGAACGCTTTCCTTGGTCCGCTGACGGATCCGAATAGCACCGGCTTCTTGGAGGGCTTCAACAAGATCGACAGACCTGCTCCTAGCTGACTCGACAGAGTCTCGGCCCGAGGGACGAGGTGGCTGCGTTGGCAAGAGCGTTCCTGGATCGACCGGACCTCGCGCCATGACGCTCGCCGACATCGGTCGCGCGATCGAATGCCACCACGCAAACCATGCTCCGAGCTCGCGCCGTGTGGGATACCCAAAAATGGCTCATCCGTCGCTTGCATCGCACTCCGCACATCCCTTACCTCTGATCCAGGCGTGCGAGGGGCTATCGAGCCGATGAATAATCCCGAGGTATTGGCTCTCGATCTGGTGCGCTTCGATACGATCAGCCCGCCGGGCTCAGAGAGCGCCTGCGCGGCGCACCTTGCGGTGCTGCTCCGCCGGGCTGGCTTCGATGTAACCGACTATCCGTTCGCCCCCGGCCGCACGAGCTTGGTTGCCCGCCTGCCGGGCACGAACCCGGCCCTCGCCCCGCTTGTCTTCACCGGTCACCTCGACACGGTCCCGCTCGGCAGCGCACCGTGGTCGTTCGACCCACGCGGTGAGATCCGTGACGGGCGCCTCTACGGACGGGGCGCGTCCGACATGAAGGCCGGCGTCGCCGCCTTCGTCGCGGCGGTGCTCGATGTGGCCCACTCCGCAGCGGTGCTGACGCGCGGGGTCACCCTGGTGCTCACGGCAGGTGAGGAGACCGGATGCCTGGGGGCCGCCGATCTCGCCCGGCGCGGCGTGCTGGGTGAAGCCAGCGGCCTTGTTGTCGCCGAGCCGACCTCCAACCGTTTGGCCCTCGCTCATAAGGGCGCGCTCCACCTGCGCGCCCGAACGCATGGTGCAACGGCCCACGGGTCCATGCCCGAACTCGGCGACAATGCCGTGCTCAAGGCAACGCGTGCAGTCGAGGCGCTCCGGAATTTCGAGTTCGGCGTTCCCACTCACCCACTGCTTGGATCGCCGACGCTGGCCGTGACGAGCCTGCACGGTGGCGAGGCTGTCAACGTCATCCCGGACAGCTGCACGCTGACCCTCGACCTTCGCACCCTGCCCGGTCAGGACCACGCTCGCACGCTCGCCATGCTGCAGGACCAGCTGGGGCCGGATGTCGTGTTCGACCCTCCACTGGCCGATCTGCCCGCGGTCGGTACCGAGCCATCGGATGGGTTCGCGATGGCGGCCGCGCGGAGCGTTCGTAAGGTCACGCAGGAGGTGGGCGAGGCGATCGGGATGCCGTATTTCACCGACGGCTCGGTGCTGCAGGGGGCCTTCGGTGGGTGCCCGACCGTGATCCTCGGCCCTGGTGAGCCCGGACAAGCGCATCAGACGAACGAGTGGTGCGCGACAAGCGCCATTACGATCGCGCACCGGATTTATGGCGCTCTGGTCCAGGAATGGTGCGCCTGAGACTGTGAAGCGGCTGGCGGAGTTCAACGACCGCCTCGCCGACCACTGCGGCCGCGCGCTGCTGCTGGTCGGCACCGCGGCGGATCACTCGGCCAGGGTCCGCAACAATCCCGAGAACTTGTTGACCGCAGGCAGCCCGGTCACGGCCGCGACGCCGCTCGGCGATTGAAGCCGCGCGTGCAGCAGAGCTGCAGGCGAGCGGGCGTAACCGTCGTTCTCAGGCCACGTCCCTGAAGGTGGGCGTGGTTGAGGGCGTCGCGCAGGTACCAAGAGACGGCCTGCACGATCAGGGTGGCCTCGCAATGGCGGCCCTTGAAGTCGCCGCGGGCCTGTCTCTCCAGCTTGAGGGCGAGGGCGTTCAGGATCATGGGCCGGCTCCGGGGCGGAGCCGGCAAGCTGGGCGGGTATGCCTAATGACCTGTGAACGCCGCCGTGGTCGCGTTTGCGACAGGCCCCGCATTCTCCGGTCGAGCAGACACCGTTTCACCGAACACGATGCGGCGACGATCTCAAGCCGCATCGGTCCAGCCGGAACTGCCTCAGCGTGGCGACCTGCCCCGGCTGCCCAGCGCATCGAGGCTGAGCGGCCCCGGCCCCGCGAAGACCAGGTAGAGGAAGACGAAGCAGTAGAGGATCGCTGCGTCGCCGCCATTGAGCACCGGGAAGAAGCTGCGCGGCGCATGCGCGATGAAGTAGGCGAATGCCATCTCCCCCGAGAGGATGAAGGCGACCGGCCGGGTGAACAGGCCGAGGGCCAGCAACGCACCGCCGATGAGTTCCAGGATCCCCGCAACGCCCGACAGGGTCATCAGCCCGGGCGGATTCGGGTGGGCCGGGAAGCCCAGCACCTTCTGCGTGCCATGGGCCATGAAGATCAGCGCCGCCACGATGCGCAGCACGCTGAGCACGGTCGGGGCGTGGCGGTCGAGAGTGGCGGCGCGGGTCATCGTGGCTCCGGCGGGGGCGCCGTCCGGACGGGCCCGGACGGCGTGTCCCTGCCTTATCCCCGCCGTCCCGAACGAGTTCAAGCCTTGCAGGAGGCCGAGGGCGGCGGCCGCAGGAACGCCCGCCGCCTCGCCGGCCAGCGCGAGTCTCCGCGGACATACGTGCGTGAATGATAACGCCGCAGCCCATGCTGCCTGTAAAGTCTGGATTTGATCCGTCAGACAGTGTCTGCATCGGTCGCGATCAACGGCTTCTACCAGCGTCCCTCGCCCGCGAGCCCCGCCCTCAAGCCCGGCGCCCCGCTGCGCGGCCATGGGGCTTGACCGCGGGGCTCAGCCGAGACGGACATGCCTGCCGTCTCGGCCCGGTTCCAGCGCCTCGTGACCAGAGCTGATTGACATCACGCCGCACACTGTCCGTCAGGTCCAATCCAGCTTCCTGCATACAGATTTCGGCAGATCGAGACCGACACGCGCGACGCTCATCGTGAACCTCCTCCTGCGCAGGTTGACGCCTTGATCATCCGCCGCCATCGCCGGGGGTGGTCCATGCCATCACGTGGGCGATCCAACGCGCTCGCTACATGACGCTGGAAACGATGAACGGACTCAGCGATGATCCCCTCATCAGCCTGCCAGCCATGGCGGCCTGACTTGCCCGGCCCAAGCCGGAGATCGTGGTGGCCTCGCGCCAGCTACACCACGCTGCGGGACACGATCCTCTCCGGTTGTGTAGATTCGCACCAGCTGTTCGAAGGAACTTACGGGAGCAATTGGAATTATTTGATTGCCGATAGAGCCGTCTGTCATGCCGACTATACAGAAGCGGAATCCGGTAAGTTCTGCCAATCGCGCAGGCCACCCACTGCGCGGGCTGTCACCCGGCACGGAATGGCGAGCGCCTTGGTCAAGGTTGCGCGGTGTCGTGCCCACTCCCTCATACAACACCACGGACATCAGGTCTTTCTTTGATCAATGCGCTTCAACCGGGTTTCTGGAACAGCACGGCCACCCGCAACGGCTGCTCGAATACCGACTCGCGCTCGTGCGAAGCCTGGCCCGGCCCCGGCCCTCTGATGTCGTCCTGGACCTCGGTTGCGGCAATGGCCATCACCTCCTTGCCCTTGTTCCTGAAGTGGCTCGTGGCATCGGGATCGATGTCTCGCCAGGCATGATTGAATTGGCGCACGCTCGTGTTCGGAGCTCACCTTGGATAGATAATCTTACGTTTGAGGTGGATGATGCCGAGGAGCTAAAAGAAATCGCGGACCAGTCGATCGATTTGGCGATTTGCATCGGCGCCTTCGAGCACATGCTCGACAAGCGAGCAGTGTTGGCCGGCATCCATAGGGTGTTAAAGTTTGGCGGCCGTTTTTTCTGCCTGACACCGGATGCTGATTACGTTTGGTATCGGTCAATCGCGCCTGTGTTGGGGTTTGCCACCAAACATCTTTCCAGCGACCGAATGCTGACTCGCGACGAGTTTTCCGCGCTGCTCGATCAGGCTGGGTTTCGCCGCATTCGGTCTGTTCCCTGGACGTTCATTCCCAAGGGAGATGTGCCCTCCCTCGTTGCGTTACTGCTCACTGTACTTGATGCGATTGGGCGGCACGCTCGATTAGATTCTCTTCGCGGTGGCCTCGCACTATGCGCCTGGAAGGAGGCGAAACCTACTTAGCAAAAAAGCCGTCATGAAGACGTATATTGTTGTGCTTGCGGCCCGCGATTTCGTCGTCTTGGCGCAACCATCGCTGGATCCGGACCATGCGCACGTTTCCATCCAATGAACCGCATCTTGCGTTCGCCGTGCCGGGTGATCTCGCCACGCCAACCGGAGGCTACGGCTATGATCGGCGTATCATCCAGGAGCTTCGGCAGCTCGGTTGGCAGGTGGATGTCGCCGACATAGGCGACGGCTTTCCGTTCCCGAGCGTGGTGCAGCGCGCGACTGCGCTGGCGACACTATCCGCGGTGCCGGCCGGCTGTCCGACTGTCCTCGATGGGCTTGCGTTCGGTGCGCTGCCCGAGGCCGGCGCGCTTCGGTCCCGCACACCGCTCATCGCGCTGGTGCACCAACCGCTTGCTCTGGACTCCTGTCTAGACACCGCACAGGCAGACACCTTTCGCGAGAGCGAACGCGCCGCGCTCGCCGCTGCCGCGCGCGTCGTGGTCACGAGCGAGGCAACTGCCCGGGTCGTGTGCACTGATTACGATGTCCCGGTCCAGCGCATCAGCGTTGTGCGACCGGGTAATGATCCCGTTCCACCCGCGCTCGGCAGCAGCGACGGCGTCGTGCGGCTTCTCTCGGTCGGCTCGGTGGTGCCGGTCAAAGGATACGATCTGCTGATCGCGGCGGTTGCCACGCTTGCCGACATGCCCTGGCGGCTGACGATCGCGGGTGACCGGACTCGCAACCCGGCCATCGCCGCGCAGCTCGACGCGGACATCGAGGCCTACGGGCTTGGCGACAGGGTGGCGGTGCTCGGCGCCGTGTCGCCTGAGCGTATCAGCGACCTGTATTTGGCATCCGACGTATTTGTGCTCGCGTCGCGTTTCGAGGGGTATGGGATGGCGCTCACAGAAGCGATCGCGCACGGGCTTCCGGTCGTGTCTACCGTGGCGGGCGCGATCCCCGATACGGTACCTTCGGGGACCGGTTTCCTGGTACCCCCGAACGATGCGGCCGCATTGGCGCAGGCACTCCGCTACCTGATCGGCGATCCGGCTGAACGGCAGCGGCTCGCCGCGAACGCTCGCGCGGCAGCGACTCAGCTTCCCACTTGGCAGGATTCCGCTCGACTGTTTGCCCGCGCCGTCGAGACGGTCCGATTATGAGCTGGTTTTTCATCGCTCTGTGGGCGCCATTCCTTCTTGCCTGCGCCAATCATAATGACAAGTTGTTGCTCTCGAAATACTTCAAGGACAAAACTATTGGACCTATTGTCATTTTCTCTTCGCTATTCAGTGGCGTCGCGATCCCGATCGCATTACTCATTCAGCCTAACGTATACGAGGTCAGCCTTGTTCAAGGATCTGCGCTTGTCACGACCGGGATGTTGAGCGTCGTCGCCGGCGTTTTTTATCTCTACGCACTCGACCTCGACGAGGCATCTTTCGTCACGCCGTTTTATCAGACAGTGCCAATATTTGCATACTTCCTCGGATACTTCATCCTGGGTGAAACTATCACGCTTTCTCAAGGCTTGGGTTCGTCCGTTATTATTGCCGGTGCGATTGCATTGTCGTTGGAGTTTGGCCAGCGAGGGATACGGTTCAAGCGAAACGTCGTGGCATTGATGCTTGTGGCTTCCTTCTTGAGCGCGATAAATGGCGTCGTTTTCAAGCTGATCGCTGTGAGCAAGGGTTTTTGGGTATCGCTTTTTTGGGGTTTCATCGGCCAAGTGATAGCCGGTTTTATTTTTCTAGTCTGTGTTCCAAGTTACCGGAGAGATTTTATCACTTTGCTCAAACAACAAAAAGTCCCCGCTGCTGGCCTTATCGCGTTGAGCAGGACATTGTTCAGCGTCAGTGAAGCCGTCACGCTTTATGCAACACTCCTGGCGCCCGTCGCGTTGGTTCTTGTCGTGAATTCGTTCCAGCCCCTTTTTGTCTTTATGCTCGGAATCGTGCTTACGCTGCTTCTTCCTCGCGTGGCTAAGGAATCGCTGGACCGCAGGAAGATGCTGCAAAAGGGAGTGGGAATTGGCCTCATGCTCGCCGGTGGTTACTTGATCAGCAGATAAGCTCGAGTTTGGCCCTTTTTGTTTAGGCGTTGATCCAGAAGAGCGGCTCGGAGGCGATGTAGTCGAGGGCTGCGTCGAGGGGCATGGTGGCGATGCCGAATGGCCCTGAGGCACCCCAGCGGGCCCCATTCCACCACAGCACCTGCACTTTGTCGGTCTCGCCGGTTGGCCGGAGCCTCGCCACGGGAGCACCGGTGTGCTCGCTGAGCAGCGAGTAGCCGCGCCCGGCCTTGTGCGCGGCGACGCCGCCGCGCGCCTAGGAGCCCGTCCGAGTAACGGTTTGATGCGTTGGGACTAAGGTTGAGATCTGGGCGGATGGCTCCTGCGCCACAGGCTCAGCGCGCGGCCTGCGCCAGCTTCAGGAGGTTATGGGCGGTGCAGATCATCGCCCACTCGCCGCGGACCTGATCGAGCCCACGTAGCAGGAACTGTCGGAAGCCTCTGGCCTGCTTGATCTGCCCGAACACCGGCTCGACGACCTGCTTCCTGAGACGGTAACGGCTCCGGCGCCCAGCCCGCTTCAGGCGGACGGCCATCGCGCTCATCAGGGGCATCTTCGTCAGCCTCCGGCGACCTGCTGCATCCGCCTCGCCGTGACGGGCACGGCCCGGAGCGAGATAGGCTGTGATCCGTCGCTCCTGCAGCGCGGCCAGGTTCGCCTCGGTGGCAAAGCCGGCATCTCCGGAGACCTCCCGCGGCTTGCGCCCGAGATGGGTGCAGACGCCGTCGACGAGCGGCACGAGAGCGCGCGAGTCGGCGGGGTTCGTCACGAGCCGATGCGCGACGATCACCTGATGGGCCGCATCAACCGCAATCTGGCCGTTGTAGCCCTGCACGAACCCGTCGCGCGTGGGCAGGATGCGGCTGTCCGGGTCGGTGAAGTTGCGCTGCGCCCGGTCGGGCGGACCGCCGTCCTCGCCCCGCAAGGGCCGACCTTGCCAGCGCATGCCCGACGAGGCCCCCGGCCCGTCCTCGTCCTCCGGATCGGGCGGATCGGCAGCCTCTGCCTCCAACGCGGCCTTGGCGGCGCGGATCGTCTCCAGCCGCCGCTGCTTGTCGGCCATCCAGGCCGGTGTCTCGTCGCCACGATGGTCGGTCCCATGAGCCCGATCCTCCGCCGCGTCGGCCTCGCGCGCTTGATCCAGCCAAGCCTCGACCTCGGCGGCCAGCGTCGACTCGGCCGCCTTCATCCGGCCGTAGCTCATCGCCTTGTGGCGCGAGGCGTTGGCCTTCAGCTTGGTGCCGTCCACCGCCACGTGGGCAAAGCCGACCAGCCCGGCCGCCCGGCACAGCCGCAGCACCTGCACGAACAGGTCCGAGAGCGCCGTCAGATGCCGCTTGCGGAAGTCAGCGATGGTGCGGAAGTCGGGCCGGTTCAGGCCGGTCACGGCCATGAAGTCAACCCGCTCCTCGCAGGCGCGGGCGAGCTGACGCGACGAGTACAGACCGCGGCTGTAGCCGTAGAGGAGCAGGGCCACCATCATGCCGGGATGGTAGGGCGGGTAGCCGCGCTCCTCGGTGTAGGTGTCGAGAATGGCTGAGAGGTCGAGCGCCTCGCGCACCGTATCGCGCACGAAGTGCGCCATGTGCCCGGGCGGCACGAACTCATGCAGCGAGGGTGGCAGCAGCCAGCCCTGATCGACGTCCCAGGAGCGAAACACCTTGGCCATGAGCCGAGTGAATCATCCCAAAGCGCCGCCGTCGAGGTACTTACTCGGACGGGCTCCTAGTTGAACGCCTCGATGCGCGCCTGCAGAGGATCGCTTCTGGCCGGCATGGGGAAGCCTTGCGGCGCGGGCGGGGTTGGGGCCGACGACGACACCACCGGGAGCCCACCATGGCAAGCCCTGTCGCCTCCGAGGCGGCCGACGGTGCCCGCCGTCCTGTCCACCTGGATGGCGCCCTTGGCCGCCTGCTTCACGCGTCCGACCTTCGCCACCCTGCCGGTGCTCGTCGCCGGGGCCGTGCTCGCGCCCGGGCGGCGGACCGTGACCGCGGCGCTGAGCAGCCTGGGCTTGCGCGAGGGGGTGACGGTCAGCACCGAGCATCGCGTGCTGAGCCGCAGGCGCTGGCGCGCCCAGGCGACGGCGCGCGGCCTGCTCGGGCTGCTGATCGCGGCGTTCGTGCCGAGCGGGCCGGTGGTGGTCGGCATCGACGAGACCCTTGAGCGGCGCTGTGGCACCAAGATTAAGGCGCGCAGCTGACCGACTGGGCGCGCCAGCTGCTGCTCCTGCTCGCGCGCTGGCTGCCGGGGCGAGAGATCGTCGCGGTCGCCGATATGAGCTATGCCGCCATCGATCTGCTCTCGGCGGTTGCCCATGGTGCCGGCCGACAAGCTGCCCGCCCGCGATGCCCTGGGCCGGACCGTGTGGGTCACGCGCGCGCGACCGAAGATCGACCGCATCGCCTGCCCGTGGCTGATCCGCCGCTTCGTCGATCCCGCCGCCGTGTTCCTGTTCGTGCCCCCCTCCGAGGTCGAGGCGGTGGCCGAGGGCTTCGGTGGCGCGCCCTTCGACATCGACAGCCCGGAGGTGTTCTGGAGCCACCGGGGCGAGCGGTGCAGCTTCGACGTGATGGTCGAGGAGCTGAACCTCGGGACCGAGCCCCTGCGCCGGCTGGCGGCCATCGTGCGCGGCGCCGATACGGCGCGGCTCGACCTCGCCCCCGAGGCAGCCGGTCTGCTCGCCGCCTCGCTCGGGCTGTCGCGGATGTATGCCGACGATCTGGCGCAGCTCGATGCCGGGATGCTGCTTTACGATGCCTTCTACCGCTGGTGCCGGGACGCCACCGACGAGACCCACAACTGGCCCACCAACAAGCCGAAGCCGGGGGTCTGGCGAGGATCGATCCGAGGGTTTCAGTCAAACTCTCCGATACGCAGGATCCGGCCGGATTGCGCCGCGTGCCCAGAGGCGGCAAGAAAAATTGTTTGGCGACCCAGGGAATAATCAACACCACACGGCGTCAATGGCGGCAAGTCGGTGCGCTGTTGGCAAGGCTTCTCAACTGAAGAGCTTGCATCAAGCGCCTCCTCGGTAATGGCTCGTACCCTGGCAGGGCACTCGATGTCTGGCCGGGGCGATCTGGTGCGCCGGTCGGCAGGTCATCGACGTCCTCCAGCGCGTAAATCCGGTCATGCTCAAGATAGAACTGCTGCGCATCCTTGGCGTGATCGGCTGCCTGCTGTCGTGCCGAACAACAATGTGGCCGATCCACGCGAAACTGACTGGAGAACTCAAATTTGTTAGCGAAACTCACAGTTGCGTGTGATACCCGACCCGAAAGAATGGCCGGCTCAGGGCCGAAGCCAATGCGAACGGCACGCAGCGCTCCGGCAATGGATGACCGGTGACGCCTGCTCGGCCGTCGAGCCGAGGATACAAACAGGAGGACCGCCATGCGTGCTTCGGCACCGTCCGGCAGCCGCTCTGCCAGCACGCCTCCTTCGGCCGCGGCGTAAGGTCATTGCTTGGCGCAGCAGGCAGAAATACATAAAAACATAACATAACACGCGACCAATCAATTGCAGCCACGGTGCGGTACGCACCGGGGTCGCGATACATATTCCTCGCTAGATGCCTGTAAGGCTTGGCTTCTGTCATGTTGATGCATGCGGGGCAAATCTTATTCGCGCTAGTTCATGATGTTTTTCTTACATTTGTAATAATCCAAAATACCCCCTTTTCGCACTGGTTTCTGTTTGATTGCTGAACTACAGAAACCTGCCGCAGCAAAAAACAGGATCCGAGGCACGTTGTAGACGATGCTTCGGCCGAAAGAAGTGCGGCCTGTTGAAACGGGAGAACCAAAATGCGTGAACTGACTATCGACGAACTGACCCATGTCTATGGGGCGGGCTCGCCATCTTGCGGCTCGGGGGACAGAAAGCACGGCAGCAAGAGCAAGAGCAAGCACGCGAGCCGCTCGAAGAAGCACTCGAAGTCCAAGAGCAAGAGGCACGGCTAGGCCTAACGGCCAAGCGCACCGGCGGATCGCCGCCGGTGCGCACACGACAAGGGGTACGAACGACGGCCGCAGCTTTCCGCCTGTAGGCCTGGGGAGGATGGCATGGACGCTCGGCAACACTGGCCGATGACTCATGGCGAACCGCAGGTCGGCGTCAGGGAAGCTTGGTTGCTCGGGCAGCCGGGCCTGCAAGACTTTCTGGACTACGTCGAGGATCATGCAGTCGGCGTCGCCGCCCTGTCCCGCTCGGCGTTGGTCGATGAATGGCGCGCGGCCAACGACTACTACCATCACCTGGAGCTCAACGAGGCGGGTGCGGCGGATGCCATCGAGGTCCGGGACCTGGATCCCACTTGTGCCGAGCTGGCCGACGCGGTGCGGGCGGATCCCCGCTACCGGCGCGCCTTCGACAAGGTGCCGACCCGTTTCGCAATGGTCGAACTCGACCGTCTGGTGGTGGCGCAATCCCATATCGATCTCGACCATGCGGACCGGCTCCAAGCCCGCGCCGGAGATCGTCTGAATGCGCAAGCCCTCTTCCGCTTCTGCCAGCCCCTCGGTGACTTCGAGGCGCCCGTTCAGATCCGGCAGGCCGGCGCACGCCGGTACCTGTTCGTCTCGGCTTCCTCGGATCTGCGCTTCCACGAATGTCTGCTGCTCAAGCCACAGGACCTGGCCAACCACGCCGCCTTCGGCTCGGTGAGTGGGGCCGTCGGGCTCATCGTCGGCTTCGGATCGAACTTCCTCAGCGTCGTCCAATCCGAGTCGCGCCTGCTCCTCCACAACGGCCACCATCGCGCCTACGCGCTGCGCGCCATGGGCGTCCGGTTCGCGCCCTGCATCATCCAGACCGCGACCCGTGGCGAGGAACTCGGCCTGCTCGCATCGAGCAAGGTCATGGCGTCGCCGAGCTTCTACTTCCGGGCGGCGCGGCCACCACTCCTGAAGGACTTCTTCGAACCGCGGATCCGCAAAGTGCTGCAGGTCCGCAGAACCTCGCAGGTCATCGAGCTGAGCTTCGAGGTGAAGGACTATTCCGTCAGGTCTCTCGACGACGCATAGGCTGATCCATGAGCCAGGATGGATCCGACTCCGAACTCGCTGCCGGCCAGAAACAGCTTCCCATCCACCGCGAGTCGCTGTTCCGGGCGGAGGTCCTGGCCGAAGGGCAGGCGCAATGGCTCGGCACCGTGCTCCTGGAGCCGCGGCTCACCCATTGGATGTTCGCGCTCTTTGCATCGGCGGCAGTGATGGCGATTGTCCTGCTGCTCGTCTTCGGCTCCTACACGCGCAAGGCGCGCATCAACGGCTGGCTCGTGCCGGAGCAGGGCGTTGTCCGGAGCTTCTCCCCGCAGGCCGGCGTGATCACCGAGGTCCTCGTGCAGGAAGGCATGGCGGTTCGGAAGGGCAGCCCGGTGCTGGTCATCTCGACGGAGATGCTGAGCAGTGCGGCCGGCGCCACCCGGCAGGAGGTCGTCCGGCAGCTGAAACGGCGCCGTGACAGCATGATGCAGGAGAAGAGCGTTCAGGTGAGAGTGTTCGAGAACCAGATCAACGATGCCCGCAAGAAGCTGGACATCCTGAGCGCCGAGCGGAAGCATCTGGAAGTGGAGGTCGGCCTTCAGAAGACCAAGATCGAGATGGCCGACAGGACGGCGGTTCGCCTCCGCGAGTTGCGCAAGCGGGATATCGTCACCGCCCCCCGGCTGGAGGAGGCGGAGAAGGAACGCCTCGACGAGGCCGCCAAGCTCCAGGCGCTGGAACGCAGCCTCGCAACTCTGGAGCGCGAACAGGCCGAGGCGTGGGCGACCCTGCAGGCCGTGCCGCTCCGCCGGCAGATCCAGGAGAACGAGAGCGAGCGCAGCGTCGCGGCGCTGGAGCAGGACCTGATCGAGGCCGAGGCGCGGCGGGAGATCGTCATCACGGCTCCTCAGGATGGCACGATCACCGGCCTTCAGGCCGAGCCCGGCGGCAACGCCACCACCTCGATTCCTCTCTTCGGCATCGTGCCGTCCCGGTCCAAGCTGCAGGCGCAGCTCTTCAGCCCGAGCCGCGGCATCGGCTTCCTGCGCGCCGGGCAGCGGGTGCTGCTGCGCTATCAGGCCTTCCCGTACCAGAAGTTCGGCTTCTACGGCGGGGTGGTGACCACCGTGTCCCGCTCCGCCCTGAGCCCGGCGGAGCTCAACCAGACCCTGGCCGGACTGACGGCGTTGTTCGGCAGCAACGAGCCCATCTATCGCGTCACCGTCGAGCTCGATCGCCAGACCGCCGTCGCCTATGGGCAGGCCGTGGCGCTCCAGCCCGGCATGCAGCTGGAGGCGGACGTGCTGATCGAGAGCCGCCGCCTGATCGAGTGGGTGCTCGAACCTCTCTACACCTTGAGCGGATCATGGCACGCGTAAGCGCCTTGGAGGGCCTGAACCTCGGCTGGGGCCGCCGCGTCCCGATGCTGCTCCAGACCGAGGCGGCCGAGTGCGGCCTGGCCAGCCTGGCCATGGTGGCGAGCTACTTCGGCTATCAGACCGGGCTGTCCGAACTGCGCCGCCGCTACGGCATGTCGCTCAAGGGCGCGACGCTGAACGAGCTGATGCGGATTGCGGACGAGCTCGGCTTCGCCACCCGTCCCCTGCGCCTGGAGATCGCGGAGCTCGGGCAGCTGCGGCTGCCCTGCATCCTGCACTGGGACCTGAATCACTTCGTCGTGCTCCAGAAGGTCGCGCGGGGCAGTGCCGTCGTGCACGATCCGTCCGTCGGCATCCGCCGCATCAGCAAGGCGCAGCTGTCGCGCCACTTCACCGGCGTGGCGCTGGAGCTGTACCCGACCGACCGTTTCGTGCCGGCCACGGCCCCGGCGCGGATCCGGGCCCTGCACTTGCTCGGCCGCACCGTCGGCGTGAAGCGGGCGCTGACCAATCAGGTCGTTCTGGCGCTGGCCATCGAGGTCTTCGCCATCATCAGCCCGCTCTTCCTGCAGTGGGTGGTGGACCATGCGCTCGTCACCGCCGACCACGACCTGCTTGTCACGCTGGCGCTCGGCTTCTCGCTGTTGCTGCTGATCCAAACCGCCGTGACGGCGATGCGCAGCTGGATGCTGATCGGGCTGAGTGCCACACTGAAGATCCAGTCGCGCGCCAACCTGTTCAGCCATCTCATCAGCCTGCCCGCCACGTTCTTCGAGAGCCGGCATCTCGGGGACGTGACCTCCCGCTTCTCGTCTCAGGAGACCATCCTGCAGGTCGTCACGACCGACCTGGTCGAGAGCATCATCGACGGGATCATGGCCGGGATCACGCTGGTGATCATGGTCCTGTTCGCGCCCGACCTCGCGGCCGTGACCGTGCTGGGCGCCCTGCTCTATGCGGGGCTGCGCTGGGCCTCCTACACGCCCTTGCGCGAGGCGTCCGCCGAGGCGATCGTGTGGTCGGCGCGGCGCGACAGCCACTTCCTCGAAACCCTGCGCGGCATCCGCACCATCAAGCTGTTCAACGGGCAGGAGGAGCGGCGCGCGCACTGGTTGAACCTGCTCGTCTCCACCACCAACCGGCAGCTCTCCGTCGAGCGGCTCCGGTTCCTGTTCAAGACGGCGAACGGGCTGCTGTTCGGCTTTCTGAAGATCACCATCATCTGGCTCGGCGCACGCCACATCATGGCCAACACCATGTCGGTCGGCCTGCTGCTGGCGTTCCTCCTGTACAAGGATCAGTTCATCGAGCGCGTCGCGGAGCTGATCAACAAGCTGGTCGACCTGAAGATGCTCCGGCTGCATGCGGAGCGCCTGGCCGATATCGCCCTCACCGAGCCGGAGCCGCGCAGCCCGGTGCGCCTTCGGCCGGAAGGGAGCCACCCGCCGCAAGCGGTCGAGCTGCGCCATGTCAGCTTCCGCTACGGCGAGCACGAGCCCTGGATTCTCGACAACGTCAGCCTGCGGATCGAGGCCGGCGAGTCGGTCGCCATCGTGGGGCCCTCCGGCGGCGGCAAGACGACGCTGCTGAAGATCCTCTCCGGCCTCGTGGCGCCGACCCATGGCGAGATCCTGGTCAACGGCGAGCCGATGAGCCGGATCGGTCTCCAGAACTACCGCGCCATGCTCGGTGTGGTGATGCAGGACGACCAGCTGTTCGCCGGCTCGATTGCGGACAACATCAGCTTCTTTGCCGAGCAGCCTGATCTGCCGCGGGTCGTCGAGTGTGCGGATCTGGCGGCGGTGCACGCCGACATCATCCAGATGCCGATGGGCTACAGCACGCTGATCGGGGACATGGGGACGATGCTGTCGGGCGGTCAGAAGCAGCGGGTGCTGATCGCTCGCGCCCTGTACCGGCGGCCCGGGATCCTTCTGCTGGATGAGGCGACGAGCCATCTCGACGTGGATCGCGAGCGGGCGGTCAACGCGGCCCTTGCGGCCGCCTGCGTGACGCGCATCGTGATCGCGCATCGGCCGGAGACCATCCGCGCCTCGGGCCGGGTGATCACCCTGTGCAACGGCAAGGTCTCCTGCCATCGCGCGGACGAGGCGACCGAGCTGCACGAGCTGCACCTGCCCCCAGCCACCCCTCTCACCATACCGAATACTGATGTCCCAGCTTGCCGAGGTCGAGTTCGCCGTTGCCAGCGAAAACGTACGAAACGCCGTCGGCGCGGAGCCCGGCGAGGTGCGCGTCGGGCGCTTGCTCGGTCAGGACGGCTACGATGAGGTCGCCCTCAATGGCGGTGCGACTTCGGGCGATCTTGCTCCGAGGACCGAGCACCACGCCGTAGGACTTGGCGCCCCGCGTTCCAAGGCTCCCGCAGGAAGCGCTTCTCCGGAGAGGCGAAGTAGGCGTTACCATTTTCGTGCTCCTGGCCGGTCATTCGCTCGATCAGCCAAGTGTCGCTCCTGTAGAGGAGCGGTTGTCTGTGTCTGAGACATTGCAATTGATCGAGAGTGCGAGAGGTAGTGATGAGTGCTGAAGTAGCCGTTAAGCAGCCGCATTCGGAATTCGACAGGTGGAAGACGTGGGATGCCTTCATCGAACAAAGGGCTGATCCAGGCTTCCGGCAGCTGTCGTGGTACACGTCGCTGCAGGTCGCTCGTGGATGGGAGCAGTTCGGGACGGTGCTGCGGTACGGAGACGCCATCATCGGCGGTGCAATGGTTCTCGCGCGCTCATTTGCTCCGGGCAAGTGCTACTATATCGTCCCTGACGGCCCAATCTTCCTGGAAGAGGACTCGCCTTCCGAGCAGGAGCAGGTCTTTCGTACGGTGATGTCATTCATCGAGCGCAAGCGGCAGACCGAACAGCGGGTGGTCAGTCACCTGTGCATCAATCCACGGTGGGAGCACGTGCCGGAATTCGTGACGGGATTCCGGAAATCCAGCCACTACTATGGCACTCCCCGTGATACACTCTATATCGATTTGACCTCGTCCGAGAGCGCCATCTTGGCTCAGATGAAACCGAAAGGCCGGTACAACATCCGGGTCGCTCAGCGGTATGGCGTGTCAGTCGTCGAGGACGTCTCCTCCAAGGGGATTGAGGACTTTTTGGCCGTTTACCGAGAGACTTTCGACCGCAGGAGAAAAGATGGACGCAGCTCCGGCTACTTTCATAACTTGATCCCAAGGCTTCTGGCTGCAGACCGTGGTTCGATCTTCTTTTCAGAATACCAGGGGACAAGGATCGCGACGGCGCTGGTGGTATATAGCGGCCGCATGGCAACGTACTACTATGGCGGCTCACGGGACGTGCACCGCAACGTGATGGCGCCATATCTGCTCCACTTCGAGATCATGCGGACGGCAAAGAGCCGCGGCTGCCTCTCCTACGATCTGTTCGGTGTGACCCCGCAGGGCGCGCCGAGCGACGGTTGGCAGAACTTCAGCATCTTCAAGCGTAAGTTTGGCGGGCGGGAAGTTCGCTTCGTGCCCACGCTCGAGCACATCTACGATCCCGCCGCATACCAGGAATGGAAGGAGGCTGAGGACGAGTAAGCCGTTTCGGCCGGTGTGGCGCTCACGTCCGCAGGTATTCAGGAACGAACGCGAAACGAGCGGACACAACTCACCTTATGGCGGTGACTCCAGTGATCGAATGCAGTAAGTTCTCACGGCGGATCTTCGCTAGCAACTTCGCCAATTGCATCCGACCGTTTTCCGAACATCCGAGCAGGGTCTTGGGGCGGCTTTCGGCTACCAGCGACTGGTGTGCAGAAACCTGCCCTCACCTGAGTGCGTTCAGGAAACGAGGAAAACCGCACACTCAGGCGTAAGATCATGAAGCAAACCTTGTTCGCCATCGCCGCTATGGCCAGCTCCTTGATCATCCTTCCTGCGAGCGCCGATGCGCGACCCGTCGGATTCGGTGCGGGCGGGTACCACGGCGGCTTCGGAGGCGGTGGATTCCGGGGCGGAGCCGGCATGGGAGCTGGAGGTTTCCGCGGTGGTGCTGGGCTTGCGGGCGGAGGCTTCCGTTGAGGTAGTGCGCTAGGCGGCGGGGTCTTCCATGGTGGCGGAGCCGGTCTAGCCGGAGCGGGCGGCTTGAGCGGCGGAGCCGGGCTTGCCGGTGCGGGCTTCCGGGGCGGCAGAGTCGGACTGGCCGGCAATGGCTTCCGAGGCGGCAACGCACTCGCGGAGGGAGGCGCCCGCAGCGGCTTCGGCGGCTACCGTGGTGCTGGATTCCGGGGCGGTTTCATCGGCCATCGCGGTGGATTTCATGGCAGGCTCCGCTTCGGATACCGGCGTGGCTATGGGTACGGTGCGCTGGGTGTAGGTTTCGGGCTTGGATTGGCCGCAGGCAGTCTCGGCTATGGCTACGCGGGCGGCTACTACCCTGATTATTACTACGGCGGCTACGCACCCGCAGGTTACGGCTACGAAAGCGACGCGGTTGTGCCGGCCTCCGGTGAGGCGACCGTAACGGTAGATCCGGTCGCAGCTTGCGCGCAGCGGTTCAAATCCTATGACCCTAAGTCAGGCACGTACCTTGGGTATGACGGACGCCGGCATCCTTGCCCATAGTGATGCCCGCGCGCCCTGCATATCGGAATGCAGCTTACGCGCCAGCAGTGCTCTCGCGCGAACGGCCGAGGAGAGTGTGCCGGAGCACAGCCGCTCTCCTGGCTGAGGCCGGTTAGAGGGCAGGAAGGCGGATCCCCGGCGCCGGCGGAATCTAAATTCCGCCGCCCTCTCGCCCGGTCCTAGGTGGAGGGGGGAGCGGTCGATGCTCATGATCGCCCTGTAGCTGCATCCGTAGCAGCGCACGGACGCAGTGGTATTGTCCTCCGCCCGCAGATCGCCGATCGTCGGCGCCCGGATCTCGCGGCCGTCCGCGTCGTAGGCGCGGCGGGGAGTGGATCGTCTCACTGGCAAGCGCGTGGTGGTACAGACAAGGAGGCCAGATGGAGGAGGGCTTCGTCGAAGGTAGCTTGCAGGCCGCCAACTGGACGGAACGCGCCATCCTGCCATTGCTCAAATGCAAACCACGCGCTGAACCGCCCGTCCGGTTCCATCATGTGCCAGCGCCGAACTCTGCCGATCAGCGCGTCATCGCAATAGACCCGCTTCTCGCGCGTGGCGGCATCGCCTTCGTAGTGCCAGCGCTCGTCAGTGTGTAGCGGCATCATGCGCTCCCTTTTCTTGCTTTTGGGCCGCACTATTGCCGGTTTCAGAACCGTCTGCCGATGCTCTTAGGGGGTATCTCGATCAGCGATGCGCCTGAGGTTGAGCGGTTCGCTGATGGTCGGTGTCCCGGCAGCGCCGCGGCGGGCTTTTTGCAGCATGTAGCCTCACTCGGCGCTCAATGAACAAAGGTTAATGTCTCGCCGCAATCAATGTGCTGACAGTGCAGTGCTTCATGCCTCATTGAAGCCCCAATACTGAGCCCGCGAGCTTCGGCTGCGCGGACTCATTTCGTTTCAGCGCTTCTCATCCGGCCACGGCACGTCTCGCCCGACCACCTTGTGGTGCGCCGGCAGCGGGCCGGACGCCCTCATGCCCCAGCCGGTCTCGGCATGGATCTGAGCATAGTGGGCGAGCATGTCCCGGCGGACCTCCGGTCGGCGCGCCCCGCAGCGGGAGCAGCGCAGGCGGAAGGCGAAGCGAACCGAGGACAGATCATCCGGGAATCGATCCGTCGCGATGACGGCGCGGTGCCGGCAGCCGGTGCGCCGGCAGTAGACCTCGACCGTGGTGATGCCCTCGGCGCGCAACTCGGCCGTGGTGGAGGGCGGACCATCTCCGTCGTCTCGGTCGCGGCCGCGGCGCATGGGTGCCTCCGGGGCTGCCGGTCGTTCTCATTCTGTTCTAGCATCGCTCCGCAAGTGAGTCTTGCGTGGATGGAAGGGAGCCGATGCCGATGGCCGGTGCGGATGCCACCCTGCAGATCGTCTGGGCGTGCGATCACAAAGGGGAGGTGCGAGCCTGGGCGCTGCCCTATGACGGGCAGGTCGAGGTCGAGGGCACTGCCATCACGGTGGTCTATGATCCGTCGAACGGCACGCGGAGCTGGACGGCTGTCGTGATGGATGGAGACCAGCCCACCTCCATCCTGGAGCCCAACGACATTCGGACGCTCGCTGAGCGCTACGAACTGCGGGACTGGAGTGACAAACGCTACGTGTGACGGCTCACGCGGGCCTCGCCAGCAGGATCGCTGTCCGTACCGCTATGCGGCCCGGCACTGAGAGGGGTGGGTTCGAAGTGTCAGATTTCGACCACTAACGCGTTGGATGAGGGGCGCCATGCCAGAGATTGAATATAAATTTTACGGAGACTTCTCTGATATCCCGACGCTCGAGACAGTCTGGAAGGCGGTCGAATCACCCCATGTGTTCCAGACCTATGAGTTTGTCAGTAGTTGGTTCTCAATTACGCACCATTGTCAGCGCCCTGCCGTGGTCATTGGATATGAGCAGGGGGTGCCGTTTGGAATCCTTCCCGCCTGCGTTATCAAACGCAACCAATTTCGGATACTCTCGTGGGCTCCTGTACCGCTTGTGCTGGACTACGGCGATATTTTGTTCAACACGGATGCGCCAATTCGTCCAGAAGAGTTCATGAGGAGAGCCATCGATCTCGCCAAGGAATCGGCCTCTTGTCGAACCACGGCCTTTTACCACGTGCGAGAGGACGCCACCTGCTACCCCTTTCTCCAGCAGCGGTTTCTCCTGGCGAGTAGAACCATTGCACCCTACCTCGTTGCGGGCCAGCCATTCGAGGCGACTCTTCGAAAGGTGCGCGAGGCTAGGAGCAACCAAAAGGCAAATTGCGAAAGAAACATCAAACGCCTCAAAGAGATGGGGCAACTCAATCTGACGATTTATCGCGAGAGCTCGGACGATGCAGAGCGCGCTCTTGCTTTTATATTCAAACACAAGAAGAAGCAATTTAGTAGAACAAAAATAATGATTGACTATACCGATTATAAGAACTGGTACATTAGACAAATCAGAGAAAATAGAGATGCATTTGTTGCCTGTTTGACGCTAAATGGGCTGCCGATCGCAGGACTGTTTGGCTTCTTTTGGAAAGACCGTCTGTACTATCTTGTTCCAGCATATGATGTCGAGTTCAGGAGGTATGCTCCGGGGAAGGTCTTATTCTATCTTTTGATAAAACGATACTCAGAATATATTAAGATTTTCGATCTTGGTATAGGAGATGAAGGGTACAAGCTCCAGTGGACAATTCAGTCTTGCGATGTTTTCTCCTTTATTGAGCCCACTGTTATTGGCCGGATTGTCTACAGTTCAGCCCGGGTTATTGCGTTCGCCGCCAGCCAGATCGCTCGTCTCAAAACTTTATGGACAACATTTGCGCCCATGCGTCGCATTCGATCAGCGCATACTCGGCAACTCTCCCCGCGGTCCTGTTCAAGACCTTCTACGGCTGCAAACCCGATCCCGGCTGGATCGCAGAATGCGCTACTCGCGCCGCCATCCTTGACGATATCCGCAAGATGCCGATGGGCCTCGAGACGCTCGTCGGCGACATGGGCTCGACCCTCTCGGGCGGACAGAAACAGCGGGCGATCCTCGCCCGCGCCCTTTACCGTCGCCCCGACATCCTCTTCCTGGACGAGGCGACGAGCCACCTTGATGAGCCAACCGAGGCTGTCATCGCTGAAGCGCTACGTGCGCTCAATATGACCCGCATCATCGTCGCGCTCCGGCCAGCCACCATTGCCCATGCTGATCACGTGCTCGGTTTCGGAGGAGGCGAAACCCGTTCGCCATCAGCACAACTCGCTCTGGTGCACCAAACACCTGGTGCTCCGCGACCGAAGCGAAGGAGATGAAAGCAGTCCTCACCCTCACGGTAGGCGGGAACAACGTCCGGTCAGCATCTGGCAAGCCGCTGCGCAATCCCGCCGAGGCAGTCCCGGCACGGCTCGCTCAGCACCGATGCTCGCGAATGTCGCCGATCGTGCGGCCTGTGTCCGAGGTCGGAGGCCACCAGAGCGCGGGCAGGACGGCTTCCACCCTGTCCTGCGGGTACTGCGCTCTGAGAAACCAGAGCGCTTCGGCTTGAGAGGTCGCCCGGACCGTGATCGGCGGCCGGTAGCCGCCCTGAGTACGCACGCTACCGATGAAGAGCTTGGCCATCATGAGTCTCCAGCTCTGTCGGGCATGAGGGTGGGAGAGGCCGCGCACGCGAGCGCGGCCCAGCACTGGATACGCTCAGGCTGGCGGACTGTTCCGCTCAGGACAGCGATTCAGCCCGCCCGGTCCCGCTGTGGCGGGCTTTTCTCGTCTGAGGCGTCAGAGGCTCTGGTTTCCATATACCGGCTTACGCGCCGGCGACGTCCTCGCGCGCGAGATGCCGGACCCGAATGGCTAGGCGCGGCCGGTCTGACTGACCGGGTACGTGCGTTATCCCTGGCCAGGAGGTCCGCTATGGCCGCCGACCAGATCACCCAGATCGAGGAGCACATCGCCCGCGACGAGCAGTGCCTCACCCAGCTGCAGGTGGTGATCGCGCGCCAGCACGCGTGGGGGTCGACTCCGTGAGCACGGAGCGCATCCGCGCGTACTTCGAGGACGACCTCGCGCTCCTTCAGGCCTGTCGCCGTCACATTCTGGGCACGTAGAAGGTACTGTGCCGTCCCACCCGCTCCAGCAGACCCGCTCGCGCGCAAGGACGATCCGGTAGCGCAGGAGAATGCGCCGCGCCGGCAGGTGTGGTTGTCTGCCCACCCATACTCTGCGTTTCGGACTTCTAATCCGCCCGGTTCTGCCGCGGCGGACTTTTCTCGTGAGGCGCGTCTCTCGTTCCGTACCGTCGACTGCTCCGTTGGCCTGCCACGCCGCTACGGTGTGTGGGGCGACTCACTCTCGCGGGCCTCGCCAGCAGGATCGCGCGCTTCACCACGCTCTTCCTCTCGCGGACGGTTGCCTCAGGCTGCGCGAGCGCCTTCTGCGCATAGGGATGCGCCTCGACAGCCGCGGCGATGTCCGGTTTCACCCTCTTGGCGATCTCACGCACGCCCGGCGCGGGGTCGGCGATGTAGGCTGCGGCTGCCGCGTTGATCTGCTCGCTGGTGATGCGCTTGAGCTTGAGCAGCTCGCCAATGGTGGGCGTGTCGGGCAGGCCGACGAAGTAGGTCGCGCACTTGCCTGGGGATGGCAGCGGGTCGGGGTGGTGAACACGGGTGCCCAACCCCGGCCCGCCGGTGATGGCAGCCGCATGCCGTGGCCGATTAGGCTGTGGCCAGCATCACAGCAACACTATGGCTGCGCTGCGGTCGCGTGCCCCTACGCTTTCGAGCTATTGCTGCCGCTCTTCAGGCTCACCTTACCTGACGCAGCCACGCCCGAACTCCCACACCGGCACACCACGATACTGCCCAGGCTTGTTCTTCCGGAGCGCCTCAGCGCCTGTCCGGCCAAGGCACGTCCCGCCCCATGATCAGCGGCTTGCCCGCCTCAGCCGACCACTCGCAGGCCAAGACCCATCGCTCATGCATGGCAGCGACGGGCTGCCCCTTTGTCCCGCATTTCCCAGATGCGCACGCCGTGGGGTGACCTGGAGGACCGAATTTTGGTTATCCTTTAAGGGAGCAGTCGGGATCAGCGGGGCTGGAGATGGACGGTGCAGCGGGTGAGGAAACGATGCCGCTCTCCGGGTCACGTTCGATCCCCGCCTGAAGCTGGAATTCCACGGTCCGAGAGTGACGTCCGATGCTGGTCTGCCCCCTTTTCGGGATCTTGATGATGCCCTTGGCCTGACTGACCTGGCCGCAGAGGTCCTCACCGACACCAGGACGGGCCAGAAGAGCCGCCACACGCTGACTGCCCAGCGATCTTCGGGCGGCTCGCCGGATACGAGGACGTGAATGATGCTGACCGGCTGGCGCATGATCCGGCCCTGCGCTGGGTGGTGGGTGGGCGGGCTGTGACGCACAGTGCGGCCTCCACCAGCCAGATGGGCCGTTTCGAGACCGAGGTGCTGACCCAAGAGGCAAACCTGTCCGCGCTCACTGACCTATCCGGGCGCTGGATCGACCGCGTTCATGCGCGTCGCCCGGTGAAGGGGATCGTGCTCGACCTGGACTCCAGCGTCAGCCCGACCTTTGGCGAGCAGGAGGGCAGCGCCTACAACGGCCGCTTCGGCTGCCCCTGCTATCACCCGCTGTTCGTGTTCAACCAGTTCGGTGATCTCGAGCGCTGCGCTTTGCGCCCCGGCAACGTCCACTCCGCCGAGGGCTGGCGGGAGGTCCTGGCGCCCGGGGTTGCCCGCTACCTGAACACCATAAAGCGGCGCTATTTCCGAGCCAATGCGGGCCAACGCGGTCCGGCTTCAGCTGCATGCGCTCGCGTACAACCGAGCGAACTTCTTTCGTACGCTCGTCCTGCCAGACGAGGGTGAGCAGTGGTCGCTGGCCACGCTTCGCGAGAAGGTGGTCAAGAGTGGTGCGAAGGTAATTGCTCACGCCCGCTATACGGTGTTCCAGATGGCCGAAGTGGCGGTGCCGCGCCACCTGTTCCGCCGCATGCTGGCGCTGATCGGTGACCTGCGACCAAGGCCGGTGGTGCGATGGTGAGCCTGCACGCGGAGGCGGTCACGCTGGGACCCGACGGGAGTAGTGCGTTCGAAGTCCCGCTCCGCGGGTGGAACGGACGGGGTCTGGCTGGCGCAAGCAGTAGCTCGGGTCGATCGAGCGGCTCAGTCGGCTCCTTGGTGCTGTTCAGAAGCCGTCCCTGGCATTACTCTACCCTTGAGTGTGGGAGAATGAGCCGTCTATCTGGAGAATGTTGGTTATCTGTCCCCGTGGGTTCCCGTTCGGCGATTTGCCACTGGTTTTGCCCCTCGTACGGCCCGAAGCAGGGAACCTCTACGCTCCCGCGTGCAGGGCAACCTTGAAAATATGGTTGGCTCGTTGATGATGGGTGCGGAACCGTACAGTTCCATGTGTGCCCCTGCGGGGGCAGTACCCTAGTGCTACTCGCCCTGCAGGTGCTGAACACGGACAGGAGGAACTCATGTCCACAGCATTCCGCGTAATTGTCGAAGGCAGCCAGGAAGTACCCCCGAATGGCTCGACCGCAAGGGGCACCGGGACGGTCATCTTTGACACTACGGCGCAAGCCGCGAGCTATTCGTTTCGCATCACAGGCGTTGATTATGGCCCGGCTACGGGTGGTCCGGCTCAGACCGAAACGCCCCTTGATGATGCCACCAGCACGCATTTCCACAACCAAGTGCGAGGCCAAAACGGGCCCGTTGTCTTCGGGCAGATCAACCCGGCCCAGGACAATGACGATCTTGCGATCGTGCCGAATGCGGATGGCTCCTGGACCGTGAGCGGTCGCTGGGAAACAACGGACCCGGCAAATGTCTCGATTGCCAACTTCTCCACCACGCTTGGTTCGGCCACGGTGGGGTCAGAGGTTCCGCTTTATTTCAACGTCCATACAAATCAGTTCCCCGCAGGCGAGATCCGAGGGCAATTGGTCGCGATTGCTGATGACAACAACAACACTGTTGTTGGCACGGCAGATGATGAATTGCTTCCTGGGCTCGGCGGCGATGACATCGTCCTTGGCCTCGTGGGGAACGATACGATCCAGGGGGGCGATGGCAACGACTTCGTCTCGGGCGGCTTCGGCGCCGACAGCGTCTCGGGTGATGCCGGCAACGACCTCGTCTTCGGTGACGATGACGATGACGTCGCGGATGGCGGGGAGGGCAACGACCGCGTCCATGGCGGCACCGGCGCCGATCGCGTCTTCGGCGCGGCCGGTGACGATCAGGTCTACGGCGAATGGGGCAACGACTTCGTCAGCGGCGGCGAGGGCCACGACTTCGTCTCGGGTGGCTTCGGCAACGACGAGGTGAATGGGGATGCCGGCAACGACCTGCTCTTCGGCGATGACGGCGACGATGCGGTCTCGGGCGGGGAGGGCAACGACCGCGTCTATGGCGGCACCGGCAATGACCTGGTGAGCGGGGATGCAGGGGCCGATCAGTTGTTTGGCGAGCAGGGCGAGGACGTGCTGCTGGGCGGGGCGGGCTCGGACTACCTATCGGGCGGGGCGGGCGCCGACCAGCTGTTCGGGGGCGAGGGCGCGGACCTGTTGTTCGGCAATGCGGGCGCCGACGCGCTGACGGGGGGCCTTGGGTCCGACGCATTCGCGTTCGGGCGCGGGGACGGTCAGGACGTGATCCGGGACTTCGTGACCGGGGGCGCGGAGCGGGACGTGATCGCGTTCAACAACGGCGCGCTCGGGTCGTTTGCGGCGGTGCAGGCGGCGCTGCGGCAGGAGGGCTCGGATGCGGTGATCGCCTACGGCACGGGCGACACGATCACGCTACAGAACGTTCAGGCCTCGAGTCTCACAGCCGACAACTTCAGCTTCAGTTGAGGTCTGAAGGCCGGTCCTGCTGGACGCTGGAAGGGATGTGACGGCGAATGCCCGTTCACAGGAGGGGTCGATGGCTGAGATCCATCATGAAATCAAAGTGCGTGCCGAGCCGGACCGAATTCGCGAAGCGGTGACTTCGCCAACCAGCTTGCAGGCATGGCATGGTGGACGGGTAACCGTTGCGGAGGGCGCCTTGCGGTTCGAATTCGAGGACGGCGCGCCGACTTTTCGCTGGGCGATCGAGCCAGCCAAATCGGGCACTGAGATCGTGTGGAGATGTCTTGAAGGTCCAGGCGACTCGGTCGGCACGGAGGCGTCGTTCAAATTTTCACCTGCCGACAAGGGGCGAACGCTGGTAGAATTTGTGCATCGGGGTTGGCCGCACACGGGCGGCAATTTCCGCAAATGCAACACTACGTGGGCGATCCTGTTGCATCATCTTCGCCAATACCTCGAGAGCGGCAAAGCCGACCCGGCGCTGAGAGCGCCGGCATAAATCTCCTGCATGGAGAGAGGCGATGCGTGCGCGCAAGCGAATGGTGGTCGGGATCACGGGGGCCACCGACATCATCTACGGCGTCCGCCTCCTCGAGGTCCTGCGCGTGCTGGACGTTGAAACGCATCTGATCATTTCGAGGGCAGGCGACATGACTCGCGCGCATGAGACAGACATGTCGTCCGCCGATCTTCGCGCCCTTGCGTCGCGGCATTACGGAATCGGTGAGATCGGAGCCGCCCTCGCCAGCGGGTCCTTCCGTCGATGGGCATGATCATCGCCCCCTGCACGATCCGGACGCTGAGCGAGATAGCAACCGGCGTCACCGACAATCTGCTGACGCGCGCGGCGGACGTGACATTGAAGGAGAGGCGGCGCCTCGTCCTTCTGGTGCGCGAGTTCCCACTGCACGCCGGCCAGCTCCGCAGCATGCTCGCCGTCACGGAAATGGGTGGAATCGTCGCGCCGCCGGTTCCTGCTTTCTACACACGGCCGAGAACGATCGGCGATCTCGTCGATCAAACGATCGGCCGCGTGCTCGATCTGTTCGCTCTCGACACAGGAACGTTCCCGCGCTGGGGCGAGACGATCTCGCTTTTGGCCGAACCCGAGCGCGACACCGCTTCGGCTCTCGTTGACGCGATAACAACCAAGTAGCCCGGAGGAGACAGATATGGACGCGACTCCGAAGTCCGCTCTGCGCCGCCAGCAGAGCATGCCTGAATTCGTTGCGGCGATGGAGAAGGCCGGTTTGCTGGTTCGTATCCCCGGCGAGAAGCGTGTCGACGAATTGCCCATGCTGATGGAGCAGCACTACGACAAGGCGATCTTCGTCGAGCGCATTCAGGATTGCGAATTCTCCTTCCTAGCCAACGCCTATTCCAACCACGCGCAGTACGCCTGGGCGCTCGGCTGTTCCCGTTCGGAAATCGGCAATGTGACTGCCGAGCTTGCGAAGGGCCGGATCAAGCCCAAGATCGTGGCGACCGCCCCATGCAAAGAGGTGATCCTCAAGGGAGCGGACGTGGACCTGTCGCGTCTGCCGCTCTTCCTGCATCACGATCGCGATGGCCACGCCTATATCAATGACAATCTTGTGGTGTCGAAGGACCCCGATACGGGGGTGACGGACTGGGGCATCTATCGGTCGATGTTTCGAACAATCAACGAAAAGAACTTCGACATGACCTGCGCCAGTCATCGCGGGCGGCTGAACGCGCTGAAATATCAGGCGCGCGGGCAGGACATGCCGATTGCGATCGTCCTCGGCGGGCCGACGCTGGACAAGATCGCGGCACTCGCTGGTGTGCCACCAGAGACCGAAGATTTTGACGTGCTGGGCAGCTTCTATGGTGCTCCGGCGGAGCTTGTGAAGTGCGAAACCAGCGATCTCTTTGTTCCCGCCAACGCCGAGATCGTCCTCGAGGGCGAGGTGATGGCGACAGAGGGATGGGTCTACGACGAAGGGCCGTACGGTGAATTCACCGGCATGTATGGCGGTGGCATGAAGCACAATCCGCGTGTCGTCATCCACTGCATGACCTACCGCAAGGGCGCGATCTACCAGACAGCCACCATCGGCGGGGCGCATCCGGGCTTCACCGACAACATGCTGCAGCTGCCGGCGGTCGAAAGCGACATCTATGGCGCGCTCTGCGCCGGCGGCATCCACGTGCTCGATGTGCGCTGCCCGGCCCCTGGCCTCTCCAACATCGCCTACGCGAGAATCAAGCCGCAGGGCGGCGGCGATGCCAAGCAGGCGCTTGGGATCATGCTCACCTGCTCGAAGCAAGGGCTGCCCAAGATCGCGATGGTTTTCGATGCCGACGTCGACATCTGGAATGACGAACGCATCGCGCAGTCGATGGCCTTCCGCTACATGCCCGACCGCGACACGATCATTATTCCCCAATGCAATACGATGTCGACCGATCCCAAGGTGGGCGATCCGGACAAGCCATTCGTTTGCTCCAAAATCGGGCTCGATTGCACCATTCCGCTGGTTGGTGACGTCGACCGTTCGGCCTACGACTGGTCCTCGGCCTGCGATCTCGGGCAGATTCCCAAGGGCGTCGTTTCCATGGACAAGGATGCACTGACGAAAGATATGGAGGTTTTCATTCGGGCGGCGCCGCGATCATGGAAGGAAATCCTCGAGCACTATCACGGACAACCGTATCGCCCGATCTACCAAGCGTTCAGCACGTTGAGGCCGCGGCTCGGCCGTCGCTCGGACGCGCCCTGGTACCGCTATGCTTTTCTCGACTCGGGGCTTGCCGATGCGACGCCGTCAGCGCCGAAACTCTCAAACCACGACCCGCGCCACCAGCCGCACTTCACGCCGCCGCCGCGTGCGGCAACCGGGGCATAGACGGTTAGAGGGAGAGAACAAGACCCTCAACCTGCACCCCGAGCCCATCCGGTGGTGAGCACTCACCCGGCTTTCAGATGGGGTGCCGCGAGATCGTTGAGTTCGCGCAACGCGCCCGTCACATTCGTGTTGTTGATCAGATCGAAGGCCGTATGGCGCGCGAGCCTGCGATTGGCCGAGGCATCAACGACGCCAACGCGGCCCTGAACCGTCCAGCAAAGGCGCATGCCGTCGGTCAGGGCGTTGGCTCCTCCGAAGAAGATCTCACTGGCGTCCGCGGTGTGCCATTTCCGCCAACCGCGGCCACGCTGGATCGCCCTGCTTAAAAGCGTCGTTCGCATTCTGTTCTCGCCGAGAATTGGCGCGCTGTAACTCAGCCCGATAAATCTGTCGAGGCGCCCGTCTGCGGCGGAAATGCTCCTGGAGCTTAGCCGTACTTGAGCGTTCGACCGAGAAGTCGGTCGGCAAACTTCAGGTTTAGCTTGGCCGTCGAATCAACTAAGCTTTGCGCATGACAACGCAGAGCGACACGGGCGCCCGCTTGCTGATTTATGGCGAGCGGCGGTGCTCCCGCCCCTCCGCGCCGTCTCTCGTGGCCTCCATGGCCGCGCTGGAGGGCATGCACGCAGCCGGGCTCCCGGGCATCGTCGACGTCATCTTGACGACCCGGGACGACACCACGCTGGAGGTCTCGTTCATCGAGACGCTTCACGAGCGCCAGAAGGGCCATGCGGGCCGGGCAATCGAGATCATCACGGAGGCGGCTGACGCCGCCGGGGTGAAGCTGATCCTCAAAGCGCAAGCCTGCCCCCCGAAGCGCGCGCGTCGGGTCCTCAGCACGAATGAACTCGTGCGGTTCTATGAGCGTCGGGGGATTCGCATCGTGTCCGCGGCCTTGGGCGGCGGCATCCTGATGGAGCGTCCACCCGAGCGTCGGATGCGCGTGGTCGGGCGCGCCGCCTGAGCCGCGGGTCCTGGCCGACACACGATGGCGCGTGATCCCTGAGGAGGCTATCGCCCTCGGGCCTTCGACGTTATCCAGTCGATCGCCAGCCCGCGGGCGGGGATCTTCCTGACCGCTTCCCGTGCCTGTTCAAGGGCTCGGTCGAGGTCCGGATCGCGCGCTGCCACCTCCTCGAGCCGGAGAAGACGGGGCAGGACCCTGGCTGCGATCTTCACCTTCGCCTTCGGCGGTGGGTTCTCGAAGACGGCGCGGGCTGCCACGTAGGCCCGCACGACTCGCTGAGCACGCTGAACTCCCACCGAAGCGAGCGCGGCGATCGCCTGCTGTAGCTCGTCGGACAGCTCAGCGGCCACCTTCAAGAGCAGAGCGGTCTGCCGGTCCTGGTGCTCGTCGATCACCAGAACCTCAGCGAGATCGTGCTCGGCAATGAGGAGAAGCTCCGTCGAGGTGTCGGCCAGGGTGGCCACCATCATGCCCGGGGATCCTCTCTGCCGCGATGAGCGAGACGGCCGTATAGGCCGAGTGTGCGCCTCCGGTCCCCGCCGCGCTCTTCACCAGAGCTCGACATCAGACCGCTGGGCTTAGCGTCGCGCCGAACGTGCCGCCCGACTCTGCCTCGAACTGGATCGCCCCGCCGACGACGCTGTCGCTGTCGCCAACAGGCGAGGCGACGGTTTGCCTGGACGGTTCAAGACCGAGGTCGTTGATGCCGCCCCACCGATGGACCTGACCGCGATCACCCGCCCCACCTAAAGCCCTCGATCAGCAAGGCCGTGGTCCCGCTCAGGCAGCAAGGGCAACCGTAGCGACGAACGCACAGGCACGGCAGCCGCTTGGTGAGCTCCAGACGGAACGATCCGGCCGTGTTCGACCCATGGCGGAGACGCATCATCCCGCACTAGGGTGTAGTGACAAATTAACTACCGAAGCCAGATTGCGATGGCGGCGAGCGTCACGAAGCCCATGTAGTTTTTCAGCAGCTTGTCGTAGCGGGTCGCGACGCGTCGAAAATCCTTGAGCCGGGCGAAAAACCGCTCAATCACGTTGCGTTCTTTGTACAAATCCTTGTCATAGGAGCGAGGATGGGTGCGGCCGCGGCGCGGCGGGATCACCACCTCGCTGCCTTGCGCCGTGATCGCGTCGCAGAGGGGATCGCCATCGTACCCCTTGTCGGCCAGCGTGAACTCAGCCGGGAAGCCCGCGATCAAGGCTCCGGCCTTGGCCAGGTCATGCTCCTGGCCGGGGCCGCCGATCAGCCGCACGGGATTGCCATGAGCATCCACCGCCGCGTGGATCGTGGTGCTCAGGCCTCCGCGAGACCGGCCCAACCCCTGGGCAGCCGCCCCCCTTTTGTCAGGCGGGCTCCCGCCGCCCGATGATGGGCACGAACAATCGTCGAATCAATCATCAGCCACTCGAGATCCGCGTCTTGGGCGAGACGGTCCAAGATCTGATCGAAAACACCTCGATCAACCAAGCGATAGTAGCGCCGCTTGATCGTATCAGATTGGCCAAACCGCTCCGGCAAATCCTTCCAGCGCCCGCCAGACCGGGCAAACCACAAGATCGCATCGAGAAACAAGCGGTTCTGCAAACGGGGACCGCGCTTGCCCTTGCGCCCGCCAGGCAGCAGATCCTTCACCCGCTCCCACTGGTCGTCTCGCAGGCCATCCTCAGCGCCGGTCATGCTCCATCTCCCGATCCGGCGCCACACCATCAGGCCGACCTTGCCTCAGCCTGACTTCCTTAATTGGTCACTGCGCCCTGGCATGACAGGCTCCGGCCGCTAGATCGTGGGGGCTGAGACCGAGTTGGGGACGCCGATGTACGTCGAGGGAGGATGGAAACCATCCTGGGAGCCACCACCCCGCAGGCCCCAACTCACGGAGCGCCAGGAGCGGGTGTTCCTGTGGCTCATCGCCCTGAACGCGCTGCTCTTGTTGCTCGCACCGATCGGCGGCGCGACCATCATTCACGCCGTCCTCGCGGTGCTGAGGCACGGTTAGGGCCCGAAGCCGATCAGCTTCACCACCTCAAGAGTGGTTGTCCACCCGTAGCCGTCGAGGCCGGTCTCCGGAAGGCCGAACTGTTCGGCCTCACGATCGGCGACATCGACCGCAGCCGAAGTGAGATCCACCTGGATGAGATGAAGACGAGCGGCCCGAGGAGTGGTTCTCTCGCCCAAGGTGTTGGAGGTGATCCGGGAGCTTCCGGCCGGCGAGCCTGCGGCTCCACTCGTGAACAAGCACGCCGGGATCGGCGGGGGTATTACCCACGCCCCTTGCGCGGAGCGGATTTCGCTGATTCTATCAGGGGATGGGCCGCAGCGAGCTTTAGCGCTTGAGTGAGGAGGCTGATTGAGCTGGTGCTGCAGCTGCTGCGCCCGCTGAAGACCTCACGCACAAGTTGGACCATGAATTTGGTGTGCTCGGCTTTCCTCACAGTAGCGGTAGCTGCATTCACAGTGTTCTGGAGTTGATATGCTGAGGCGGGGCCGATGGGGAATCATAAGCTTGTGGCTCGGCTTTGTGCTGTCATTGTGGATGGGCGGCGCAGTTGCCCAAGAAATGCACATTGCCGATTACACCAACACAATCCACCAGAAACGCTTTGCCAGCAAAGATGATAACGATGATTACATGCAGATGTTGCTGAGTGCAAGTGTCGACAACGTTGTCAGGGCAGCCAATCGTCTGATCGAGCGCGGAACGGCGGATTCGGAGGCGTTGGCGTATGCGTACGCCCAGCGATCAAATTTCTGGAAATCCAGCTCTGACGCATGGGCAGCTGCTGTCCGCGACTACGAGCATGCTGTGCAACTGAGCACGCAATGCAAGCCCTTCTACCTGGTAAGGCTAGGAGAAATCGTCGCCGAACGAGACTGGGGGCGGGCCATGAGTTACTTCGATCAGGCAATTACCCTCAGCCCCCAGGACCCCTATGTCTTCTTTCGGCGGGGCCGTCTGTACGGGAAAGCTCAGAAAAACGACTTGGCTCTGCGTGATTTTGATGAGGTGATCCGGCTGGTGCCGCATCGGCCGGCGGCTTACATTCAGCGGGCCGAGGTTTGGCGAGCGGCAGGAGACATAGATCGAGCGCTTCAGGATTATCATGCAGCGTTTGACCGGGCAGACTCCCAATTTATCAAGAACACGCAGTGGAATTTGCGAGACAAAAAGTTGTACCGACGTGAGCCCGACGGGAGCAACAACGATACATTTCGAGGGGCGGTGTCCGACTGTGTTAGAGATCGGGGGTGCACGGTGGTCTCGGGGTGGAGCGCCGAGACTCGAGACGATAGCCCTTAACCATTGGCTGGAACTGGTCGCCATCTTGGGCCTGTCGCAACGTTTTTCCACGCGCGGTTTGCGGGCGAATTGCGCTCTGCCGACCCTGCCCCGGCTCAACCAGAGGTAGGGTTTCGATCGCCTGAGAACCCAAACCGACAACCAGAAGCTGGACCGTGCCGAGTTCTCGCATAGCTCGCCCACCGGCCGGAAAAAGTTTGCGACAGGCCCGTTTGACCCTTGCAGAACCCGCTCGCGGCCCGAGATGCCTCCCTGTTCGGGCATCGACCGCAAGGAGCATCGGCTTTGTCGGTCAAGAATAGTGCTGCCGTACTTGCACTGGTGACGACGATCGCGGCGCCCGCCACAGCCTGGGCCTGGGGCATTCCTGGGTGCCCCAACCTCCCAGAATACAATCGTGCCTTGGGCGCCCTTCAGGGACTGACGACCTGCGGTATGACCGTTGAAGAGGCTCGCCGTGTCGTCGCGGCTCATGACGGCCCGGCAGCCGCAGATCAACAAGTGGCGCCGGTGCCACGCGCCCATCAGCGCCGCCACCGGAGGCCGCCACACCCCAGAGCAGCTCATAGTCGGCGAGATGCCGCACGCTAGACGGTTCGGTCATAACGTTTGCCTCCCTCGTGCCGGCGGCATTTGATCGATGCGCACGTACCAGCGTCCGCCGCGCTTCTCGGCGACACCGCTGAGACCCTGCTTCACGGCGCGGCGGCACCGCTGCGCAATCGTCCCCTTCTCGGCGCCGAGCAGCTGGGCAGCCTGCAGGGCTGTCACCCATTCCGGCCGCTCGGGCTCGCGCAGCGGGGGGATCGTGACAGCGGTCTCCGCAGCAGGTCTGTTTGAGGCATGCCCCTGGCGAACCAGCGCTGGGCTGGTTCATTACAGCCAACTTGACCATTCAAAGCGAACCGGCAATCAGTGAACCATTCAATACGAACCGATGGTGCACCGTGTTCGTTCGCGCCCTCCGCGCCTCCACCGACGAGCAGGACGCCCAGCGCGCCCGTGATCAGCTCCACGCCTTCGCCGCTGAGCGGGAGCTGCACGTTGCGGCATGGTACGTGGAGAACGAGAGTGGCGCCCGCCTGGAGCGCCCGGCACTGTTCCGGCTCCGCCGACGCCCACCCCGGCGACGTGCTTCTGGTGGAGCAGGTCGACCGCCTTTCCCACCTGACCTCCGGCGACTGGGAGTGGCTAAAGGCCGAGATCGCCGCCCGCCGGATCCGTGTCGTGGCGCTGGACCTGCCGACGAGCTGGATGATGGCAACGGGCTCCGCCGACGAGTTCACCGGCCGCATGTTCGAGGCGATACGTATCTCACTCAGGTGGCGCGCGTCGGCGTCTTTGCTCCTCGTACCGCGCTCAGCGCTCTTCCGTCTCCACCAGCATATCCCACTGCCGCGCTGTCTCCAGAAGTTGTGCGGAAGCGTCGGGGGCCGACAGATAAGCAGCTCTCTCGCGCGTCTCTTGAGCGCGCCGGCGATAATCGGCTGCTGCGTCAGAGCCATGCATAGACAAAACTAGCTCCCCTCTTGAATGCGCGGTCTACCCTCACCATGAACGGTATCGTTCACGCACACTATACGCCGCTACGGCTGCTTACGCGTCCCGCGGCGCCGCGCGCGAGGGCGAATGATGGTGTCCGGCATCGGGGCAAGCGCCTGCAGGCTGCGCCTCGCCAGCCCGTCAGCGGCTTTCTGCCGATAGGCCTTCACGTCCTCACGGGTGGCGCGGAAAGCGTGAACTGTTTGCTGCACAAGCGCTTGGATCCGCAGCCTGTTCTTGTGGAGGCGGCGGGTCTCTTCCATCGCCCGCTCTGCTCGAGCAAATAGTCCGTTGGCCATGGGCTCCTCCACACGAGTGAGAGGAACTCACCCAGGTTAACACCTCAGCGGTCCGCGGTCTCGTCCTTCTTGGCTCCCATACAGTGTCTTATGCGAATGGGCCGGCCCCACGCGCGCGAGGGGCGATACAGCCTCACGGTGGGCAGATACAACCTCACGCTAAGACTTGCGGGTGGGCGGGTCGGCAGCTTCGGGCGAGTGAGGTTTCGGCGTTAGCGACGGCGAAGGCGTGTCTTCCAGGGGAGGAGGTCCAGCCGGCGGCGGCGGTGTTTGTCCGCCCTCCTTCACCTCCCGATCATCCGACATGATCATTTCCCCGCTCGACACTCCGGAGATCCTCATGGACTGGCCGGGGTTGATGATGGGCTGCTCGACGGCATCGGTTCCGATCACCGCGAGCAGCTGGAGCGACTCCGCAAACTCGGTTGCTGTCTCAAGCGGCAGTCCCGTCAGCACACGCCCGTTCACCCGGACCGGCTCACCGGTCTGTTGAGCATAGACGCCCCAGCCTTCGCGTCCCATGCGCACCGTATAGCCCCGGTCCGGCATGGCGTTCCTCCGGTCCCAAGCTCTTGTCGGCTTGATCCAGGGCAACGCGCGGATTCCATGCTTGCTCCCGCGCTCCTCACGCGCGAGGGTCGGTCCGACAGCGCAGGTTATGGCACCGCGCCGGCAGGTGTGCTTGGCTGTGCTGGTCTGAACACGAGGATTCCCCCAGCCCACCTGGTCCTGCCGTGGCGGGCTTTTCTCGTCTGAGACGCACTCTGGGTCCGCACCGCGCCTTTGCGAATGGGTCGGCCTCACGCGCGCCTTCAAGGCCGAGGAGCAGGTCTAGGAGCCCGTCCGAGTAACGGTTTGATGCGTTGGGACTAAGGTTGAGATCTGGGCGGATGGCTCCTGCGCCACAGGCTCAGCGCGCGGCCTGCGCCAGCTTCAGGAGGTTATGGGCGGTGCAGATCATCGCCCACTCGCCGCGGACCTGATCGAGCCCACGTAGCAGGAACTGTCGGAAGCCTCTGGCCTGCTTGATCTGCCCGAACACCGGCTCGACGACCTGCTTCCTGAGACGGTAACGGCTCCGGCGCCCAGCCCGCTTCAGGCGGACGGCCATCGCGCTCATCAGGGGCATCTTCGTCAGCCTCCGGCGACCTGCTGCATCCGCCTCGCCGTGACGGGCACGGCCCGGAGCGAGATAGGCTGTGATCCGTCGCTCCTGCAGCGCGGCCAGGTTCGCCTCGGTGGCAAAGCCGGCATCTCCGGAGACCTCCCGCGGCTTGCGCCCGAGATGGGTGCAGACGCCGTCGACGAGCGGCACGAGAGCGCGCGAGTCGGCGGGGTTCGTCACGAGCCGATGCGCGACGATCACCTGATGGGCCGCATCAACCGCAATCTGGCCGTTGTAGCCCTGCACGAACCCGTCGCGCGTGGGCAGGATGCGGCTGTCCGGGTCGGTGAAGTTGCGCTGCGCCCGGTCGGGCGGACCGCCGTCCTCGCCCCGCAAGGGCCGACCTTGCCAGCGCATGCCCGACGAGGCCCCCGGCCCGTCCTCGTCCTCCGGATCGGGCGGATCGGCAGCCTCTGCCTCCAACGCGGCCTTGGCGGCGCGGATCGTCTCCAGCCGCCGCTGCTTGTCGGCCATCCAGGCCGGTGTCTCGTCGCCACGATGGTCGGTCCCATGAGCCCGATCCTCCGCCGCGTCGGCCTCGCGCGCTTGATCCAGCCAAGCCTCGACCTCGGCGGCCAGCGTCGACTCGGCCGCCTTCATCCGGCCGTAGCTCATCGCCTTGTGGCGCGAGGCGTTGGCCTTCAGCTTGGTGCCGTCCACCGCCACGTGGGCAAAGCCGACCAGCCCGGCCGCCCGGCACAGCCGCAGCACCTGCACGAACAGGTCCGAGAGCGCCGTCAGATGCCGCTTGCGGAAGTCAGCGATGGTGCGGAAGTCGGGCCGGTTCAGGCCGGTCACGGCCATGAAGTCAACCCGCTCCTCGCAGGCGCGGGCGAGCTGACGCGACGAGTACAGACCGCGGCTGTAGCCGTAGAGGAGCAGGGCCACCATCATGCCGGGATGGTAGGGCGGGTAGCCGCGCTCCTCGGTGTAGGTGTCGAGAATGGCTGAGAGGTCGAGCGCCTCGCGCACCGTATCGCGCACGAAGTGCGCCATGTGCCCGGGCGGCACGAACTCATGCAGCGAGGGTGGCAGCAGCCAGCCCTGATCGACGTCCCAGGAGCGAAACACCTTGGCCATGAGCCGAGTGAATCATCCCAAAGCGCCGCCGTCGAGGTACTTACTCGGACGGGCTCCTAGATGTTCGGTGCCGTCCAGAGGTGCTTCTTCAGATAGTCGGCCCGCACCTCCAGGACCGGGTAGGTGCACGGCATCAGCACGCCCGACCAGTCACTGCGATTCGCGCCGGACTAAGGGTGGACCCCAAACAGCGTCAAAGCGCCCAGCCGAGCCGGTCAGCCTCAGGTCCGAAATCGTTCACGAACCATCGGCAGTTCAAGAGCGTCTTCACCCACTCCTCTGGCCTGAAACTAAGGCAGGGCACCTGGCCCGGTGACAGGCTGGCGAGCCCGAGGGACCATTCCAGGACGGTGGGGGAGGGGACGTCGAGGGTGGGTGAGTCGGACATGGCGGGGCGCTACCCGCGGGCGAGGCCGTGCGCGAGAGCCGCCAAGCCTCACTCTCCCCCGATCTTCACAGGGATTCCGACCGCCTCAGATTCTCGGATACGGTCTGCCGTTCCGCGCCCGCCCGCCGCTGCAGTCATGGGCTTCTCTTTTGGGCAGAACGTGTCGCGCGGTCCGATCTCGACCCTCCGCGGACGCTGAGCCCACGGCTGCATTCGCTGGGCAACAAGCGGTCAGCTGACGCGGTCCGGCTGTGCGTGCTAGGGGCCGCCATGGCTCGCATCACGCCCGCTCCAAGCGCCCCCACCCAGATCCACGCTCACCACGCCGCCAAGGCCTATATGCTTCTGACGTTTACGGCGCTGATCTGGGCCGGCAATGTCATCGCCAGCAAGTGGGCCGTCGGTCAGGTCTCGCCCCTGGCTCTAACGAGCGTGCGCTGGCTCGTCGCCTGTGCAGCCCTCGTTCCGCTCGCTGCACGGCAAGTCGCATGCGAATGGCGCCTCCTTCGGCCAGCTTGGTTCCGCATTCTCCTCATGGGCGGCTGCGGCTTCACGGCCTTTAATGCCCTGTTCTACATCGCCGGTACCTACACGAGCGCCACTAACATCGCGCTGTTCCAGGGCGCGATCCCAGTTGTGGTGCTGGCCTGCAGCTTCCTCGTATACCGCACTCGTGTGAGCTTGATCCAGGTTACCGGCGTGTTGGTCACCCTGCTCGGCGTGGCCGTTGCAGCGACACACGGTGACTGGGAGGTGCTTCGCACATTCGCCTTCAACCGAGGCGATCTCCTCATGCTCGTCGCCTGTGTTCTATACGCCGGCTATACCGTAGGCCTGCGAGCGCGACCGGCAATATCAGGGCTGACCTTCTTCGCTGCGATGGCGCTGGCCGCACTCCTCACCTCTCTGCCGCTCCTGATGGTGGAGTGGGCAACAGGACGCCTGATTTGGCCGACCGGGAAGGGGTGGGCGATCATTGCGTTCGTGGGGCTTGGTCCCTCTCTGATCTCGCAACTCTCCTTCATGCGTGGCGTCGAGCTGATCGGGCCGAATCGCGCAGGCGTGTTCGTGAACTTGGTTCCAGTGTTCGGTGCGGGTCTCGCCGTTAGCTTGGCCGGGGAGCCGTTTCGGCTGGACAACGCCGTTGCGCTGACGCTCGTTCTGAGCGGCATCTTCATCGCTGAGCGGCTTGGAAGGCGCAGCCGGAGTTCCTGAAGCAAGGTTCGGAACGGGTCACGAGCTTGCGTTCGGCGTGTTCGGCTCCGCGCCATCCGCGCCATAAGCCGACCTTCGATCGGAGCCTTCGGAATGGCCGCTCGTTAATCGACAGCGGACCTCTTCAGAAGTTACGGCTCGTAGCTGCTGACGTTCTCCCATTCGCATAAGGGCGGCGTATGGAGTGTGCGATGCCGGCGTGGCTAGCCACGCCGGCTACCGCTTGATCGATCTCCCTTGGAGTGAGCGGCCCGCCCTGCAGGATGGCTTTGAGCCAACGTCCGGCGCTCGCCGAAGCGTCGGGATCCCTCACAAGGAGCTTCCGCCGCAGATCATGAGCTGCTGGCCCGTGACGGCGTCGGTCTCGCGCGACAGGAAGAAGGCCACCGCCGCCGCGACCTCGTCGGGGCGGATGAAGCGGCCGAGCGGCGGCAGGCGCGGGGCGAGGCCGCCGCGAGCGGGGTCCGTGAGCATCGGCGTCTCGGTCGCGGCCGGGGCGACGACGTTGACGGTGATCCCGCGCGGCATCAGTTCGGCCGCCCAGGAGCGCGCCAGCGCGACGAGCGCCGCCTTCGAGGCCGCGTAGGCGCCGCGCCCCGCCGCCCCCGCGGCGGTGCGGCTGCCGATCAGCACCACGCGCCCGCCCGCCGCCATGCGCGGGACCAGGATCTCCGCCATCCGCACGGCGGCCTCGACGTGGAGGCGCCACATCGCCTCGCCGTCCTCAGGAGCCATCGCGCCTAGGCGGCCGACCCGCAGCAGGCCCGCGGCGTGGACGAGGGCATCGACGCGCAGATCCTCCAGGGCCGGCGCGATGGCGTCGAGATCCGAGAGGTCGAGCGCGAGGTGGCGGTAGCGCGGATGCACCTCGCTCCCCTCGCTCCGGCTCACGCCCGTCACCGCCCAGCCGTCGCCCAGCAGGCGTGCGACGATGGCCGCGCCGATGCCGGAACTCGCCCCCGTCACCAGGGCGTGGCGGGCCGCTTCAGCCACCGGCCGAGACCCAGCCCTCGGAGAGCCGCACGTACTTGATCGCCTGCCGGTGGTAGGTGAAGGCGACGTGCAGCGCCCCGTCCGGCGTCTGCGCCACCGACGGGTAGGACAGTTCGCGGTTGGTGCGGTCGCGCGAGTTGTTGGTCATGCAGTAGCCGTCGCCGGTCTCCACGTCGCGCCGGTGCGGCCAGGTGCGGCCGCCATCCTCCGAAATCGCGAGCGTCAGCGGCGCGCGCGGCGTGCCCCAGAAGGCCGTCCGCTTGCCTGGGGCGGCGGGCAGCGGCGCGGCGCTCTCGCCTGCCTCGTCCTCGATCTCGTCGTAGAGCGAGGCGCGCCGCTCGGTCGCGGCCTCGGCGTTGACGGCGTTGTAGACAAGGGCGAGGTGGCCGTTGGCGAGCCGCGTCGCCTGGATCGAGGAATTGTTGTTCGGCAGCGCCGTCGGCACCGGAGCCGACCACGTCGCGCCGCCATCGGTCGAGCGGCTCTCGTAGATCGCGTCGGCCCAGCGGCTGCGGAACAGGGCGAGCAGCGTGCCGTCGTCGAGGGGCATGATCGACATGTGCACGCAGCCGGTGCTGTCGGGCACTGCCACCTCATGCCAGGTGCGGCCGGCATCCGAAGAGATCTTCACCGCGCTGGTGTCGTCGTCGCCGACCCACTTGGCGCCCGGCACGCTCGGGCAGTGGAAGATCGGCAGCAGCCAGTCGCCGTTCGCCAGCACCACGGGGGGCTGACGCACGAAGGTGCCGCAGCCCTCGCGCCGGGGAAACAGCGTCTCGATTGGCCCCCAGCTCCGGCCGTGGTCGCGCGAGAGGCGGCGGCGCACGAAGGCGGTGTCCTGGTTGCCCGACACTTGAGCGGTCCAGATCAGCCAGAGGTCGCCGGTCGGGGCCGGGAACAGGATCGGGTTCTGCTCCGAGCGCGCGGGGTCGTCCGAGAGCTTCTCGGCGGGCGACCACGCGTCGGAGCCCTTGGCAAGGCGCGAGAAGTAGACCGAGATGTCAGCCATGCCCTCCTGCGTGCCGCCGAACCAGACGCAGGCGAGATCGCCGTTGGCGAGCGGCATCAGGTTGGCGGCGTGGTTCTGCACGCAGAGCGAGGGGATGAAAGTTTCAAGACGGACCGGGTCGCCGGCGACGGGCTGAAGCGTGCCGGTGCGGGCCTGCGGCTGGGCGATGATGTCGAGCATGGGTCTCCTCCGGTCAGACGGGGGTCACGGTGTGGGTCGGCTCGGACGCGGCGGGCGCGGGCTGCGGTTTGCCCCAGCCGAACAGGCGCTCGATCACCATCACGAGGAGCGGGGCCAGTGCCGCGACATACATGTTGTCGATGCCGTAGGGGTTGCCGAGCACGTACCAGACGGTGGTGGCGACCGCCGCGCCGAGCAGGCCCAGCGTCGCGCCGCGGTTCGAGCCGAACCAGGGCAGGTAGAAGCCGACCATTGCGACGATCGCGATCGAGAGCCGCAGCGCCCGGGTGAAGAAGGACAGCTTCAGGATCTCCGGGATGAAGAACACGAAGACGAGCGGCACCACCGCGATCACCAGCGAGAAGATCCGCGTCATGCGCAGCTCCTGCGCCGGATCAGGGTTCCAGTAGGGCACGTAAAAGTCGCGCACCACGAGCGAGGCGATGGCGAGCGCCACCGTGCTGACGCTGACGAAGATCGAGGCGACCAGCGAGGTGGTGACGAGGCCGGCGAGGAGCGGGTGCATGCCCTTCATGAAGACCGGCAGCGCGTAGAGGCTGTTCATGTCGGGATAGAGATGCTTGGCGGCGAGCCCGATCAGAGCGAGCACGATACCGAGCGGGAAGCAGAAAGCCGCGGCGTAGAAGGCGGAGGCGCGGGCTGCCGAGGCGTTCTTCGTCGAGGAGATCGCCTGCACGATGAACTGCGTGGAGAAGATCGCCCCCACCGTGCCGAAGGTCCAGGCGAAGATCGTGGCGAAGCCGAGCTTGCCGTCCCAGGTGAAGTAGACGGGCGGCAGCGACTCGCGCATCGGCGCGAGGCCGCCGGTGAGCGAGAGCGCGACGGCGAGGATGATGCCGATGCCCACGACCTTGATCGCGCTGTGCAGGATCGTGACCCAGGCCACGCCCTTTAGCCCGCCGAACACGTAGTAGAAGGTGCTCACCGCCGCGATGATGCACATCGCGGTTGGCAGGTTGACCCGCAGAGCGGTCGAAATCGCCGCTGCGCCACTGACGTAGTTGCCGACGTTCACCAGGAGCAGCGCGTAGATCATAATGACAGACACTGTCATCATGGTCGACTTGCCGTACTTCTGGGCGATCGCGGCCGAGATGGTGTACTCGCCCGAGTCGTAGATCTTGCGGACGATGAAGAGCCCGAAGAGCACGAAACCGATCGAGGCGCCGAGCACCGACCACGCAGCGGCGATACCGGAGTTGAAGGCTTCCTGCGCGGTGCCCACAGTCGACTTCGCGCCGATGAACTCCGACATCAGCAGCACGCCGACGACGACGGCCGGCATGGAGCGGGCCGCGGTCATGAACTGCGCGTTGGTGCGGCTGCGCAGCTTCAGCGTCAGCCAGCCGGTGAGCAGGATGTAGGCGACGACCATGACCGCGATGGTCAGGCTCTCGCCCTGGGTGAACTCGTGCATGGGCGTATCCTCTCGAAAGGGTTCGCGAGGGGGCTCGACGTCTTTCCGCGCCGTTCGCCCCAGTGCGGATCAGGAGGCGCGGCGGGCCTCGTCCGGCATCGGGGCGAGGAGGGCGGCGCGCTCGGTTTCCGAGAGCGGCACCAGCGGCGGGCGCATCCGGCACCAGCCTGGATCACCGGTGCGCTCGGCCAGCAGCGCCTTGAGCGAGGCCATCTGGGCAAAGCGCGAGGCCCGCTCGCGCGCCGCCACCACGCGTCCTTGAGCGGCCCCCACCGCCGCGGCTTGGGCTGGGTCGGCCCAGTGGTCGAAGACGAAGCGCAGATCCCGCGCGACGAGGTTCGTGGTCGCGGTGATCGCCCCGGCGCCGCCCGCTTTCAGCAACGGCAGCATCAGCGGGTCGGCGCCCGCCAGCACCGCGAAACCGGGGAAGCGCTCGACCAGCGCCGTCATGTGGGCGAGGTCGCCCGCCGAATCCTTGATCCCGACGAAGGTCCCCGGATAGCGCTCGCGCAGGCGAGCGATGGCGCCGTGCGGGAGCGGCACGCCCGCGACCTGCGGGATGTGGTAGAGCACGACCCGCAGGCGCTCGTCGCCGATCCGCTCGACGATCTCCGCATAGGCCGCGACGATCCCGTCCTCGCTCACGCCCTTGTAGTAGAAGGGCGGCAGCATCACCACGGTGGTGACGCCCAGCGAGAGGGCGTGGCGGGTGAGCGCCACCGTCTCGGTCAGCGCCGCCACCCCGGTGCCGGGCAGGAGCTGGTCCGGAGATATCCCGGCCCGAAGGGCGGCCTCCAGCAGGGCCTTGCGCTCGTCGCCCGAGAAGGAATTGGCCTCGCCGGTGGTGCCGAGCAGCGCGATGCCCGTGCAGCCCTCGGCGAGGAGATGGCGGCAATGGGCCGTGAAGGCCGCGTGGTTCGGGTTGAGGTCCTGGTCCAGCGGCGTCAGGGCGGCGCAGAAGACGCCGCGCGGGAAAACGGTCTCGCTCATGGGGAGGCTCCGCTCAGGCGGCGGCGCGGTAGAGCGCCAGGATCCGGTCCCGGCTGATCTCGCGCGGGTTGTTGTCGAGCAGGCGCCGGATCGCGTGCGCCTCGGTCGCCATCGCGGGCAGGTCGCCCTCCGGCACGCCGAGCGCCGAGAGGCGCATCGCGAGGCCGAGATCGGCGCACCAGCGCGTCGCGGCCTCCGCCACCGCGCCCTCCTCGGCCGTCTCGGGCAGGCCGAGGGCGGCCATCACCTGCCGGGTCTTCTCGGGCACGGCGGGCGCGTTGAAGGCCAGCGTGTGCGGGAAGATCACCGCGCAGGCGAGGCCGTGGGCGACGTGATGGCGGCTGCCGAGCGGGTAGGCGACGGCATGGCCGGCCGTGGTGTTCACCGGGCCGAGGCAGAAGCCGCCATAGAGCGAGGCGAGCGCCAGCCCCGCCCGCGCCTCGACGTCGCTCCCGTCCCGCACGGCCCGGGGCAGGAAGCGGCCGACGAGCCGCGCGCCTTCGAGCGCGTAGAGGTCAATCAAGGGGTGCGCCTTGCGGCTGGTGAAAGCCTCGACGCAATGGGCGAGCGCATCGACGCCGGTCGCCGCCGTGACGGCGGGCGGCACCGTGAGCGTCAGGTCGGGGTCGATCACGGCCGCATCGGCCAGCATGTGCCGGCTCTGCACCGCGAGCTTGGTCTGCGTGGCGGGGTCGGTGACGAGGGCGCGGGTGCCGCCCTCGCTGCCGGTGCCGGCGGTGGTCGGCACCTGGATCAGGCCGGCGCGGCGCCCGGCCACCCGCTCGGGGCCGACCACGTCGTGGATCGTCTGCCCGCTGCCGGGCAGCACCGCCACCAGCTTGGCGAGGTCCATGGCGCTGCCGCCGCCGAAGCCGACCACGAGGTCGGGGGAAAAGTCTTCCGCCAGGGCGAGCGCCCGCTCCAGGTTCGGGATGTCGGGCTCCGGCCTGACCTCGCCGAACACCCGCACCTCGCCCGGCAGGGCGAGGAGATCGACCCGCGCGGCGTTGAAGGCGTCGGCCACGACCAGGATGCGGCGCGCAGCCCTGGCGCGGGCGCGCTGCCCGACCGTGCGGGCCGTGCCCGACCCGAACGCGATCTCGGGCCGGACGATCGCGATGGGGGCGGTGAGATCGGTCATGCGGCGCTCCTCTGGGTGGCGGCGGCGCTCGCGGCCAGCCGCTCGGCATATTCGATCGCCTCGATCAGGCTGCGTTCGTTGGCGATGCCGCGCCCGGCGATGTCGAAGGCGGTGCCGTGATCGACCGAGGTGCGGATGATCGGCAGGCCGAGCGTGATGTTGACGCCCGACAATTCCATCCACTGGCCGGTGGTCGGGTCGACCTCGAAGCCCAAGAGCTTGACCGGGATGTGCCCCTGGTCGTGGTACATCGCCACGACCGCGTCGTACTGGCCGGCCCGCAGCTTCACGAACACCGTGTCGCCCGGCACGGGGCCGACCACGTCGAGCCCGTCCGCCACGGCCGTGGCGATCACCGGCGCACTGACGTCGATGTCCTGGCGCCCGAACAGGCCGCCCTCGCCCGCATGGGGGTTGAGCGCCGCAACCGCGATGCGGGGCTGCGCGAGGCCGAGGCCCTTGAGCGCCTTGTGGGTCAGATCGATGACGCGGCGCAGCCGCTCGGGGGTGAGGCGCTTCGGCACGTCCTCGAGCGCCACATGGGTGGTGACGTGGCTCACCCGCATGCCGCCATGGGCGAGCATCATCACCGAGCCGCGCACGCCCGTGAGATCGGCGAGCATCTCGGTATGGCCGGCGTAGTGGTAGCCGGCGAGGTTCAGCGCCTCCTTGTTGAGGGGCGCGGTGACGATGCCGCCGATGCGCTGATCGAGGGCGAGGCGCACCGCACGCTCGATCGCCTTGAAGGCGAAGCGCCCGCCATCCGCGCTGAGCTGACCCGGCTCGATCGGCGCGCCCTCGGCATCGGCCTGGAGGCAGGCGAGGTTCGGCCAGTCGCTCTCCTGCGCGATCTCGGGGATGGGGGCGGCACCGAGGGCTCCTTCCGCCCGGCGCAGGGCCGGGACGCTGCCGATGACCAGGAGCTTGAGGTCCCCGGCGGCGATCCGGTGCTTCAGCCGGTGCGCGGCCTTGACGAGGATCTCGGGGCCGATGCCGGCGGGATCGCCCATGGTGATGGCGAGGTGGCGGGTCACGCGCAGGTCCTTTCGGGCAGGAGGCCGTTGCGGCGCAGCAGGTCGCGCCAGACGGCGGGGGAGCCGAACGCCCCGGACTTCGACACGATCGCGACGCCATCCCAGAGCCCGCCGCGCATCCGCGAGCGGGGTATGCCCGGAGCAACCTGTCCGGTGACGACGAGAGTTTCGGTCCCGAGGGCGAGGCAGAGGGCCTTGAGGGTCTCGCCGCCGGCAACGAGCAGGGTGCCGGGCGGGGGAAGGGCGCGGGCGAGAAGGCCGAAGGAAGCGGCGATGCGCGCGGCGGCTTCCTGCCGGCCCGTGCCCTCGGGCAGGCCGAGGCTGACCAGCGCGGCGCCGCGCTCCCGCAGCCGTGCCGCAACCCGGCCGGCATGGTCGCCCTCGGCGGGCAGGATCAGCCGGTGCTCCGGGCAATGGGCGAGCTGCGCCGCGGTCTCGGGCCGGTCCGAGCCGAACAGGCCGAGCACGGGGCCGACAAGACGCGTGTCGCAGGACGCGGGCGAGCGTCCTGCCAAGGCTCCGGCGAGCCCGCCGCTGCCGCACCATAGGACTGGCCCCGCAGCACTCTCCGCGAAGCTGGCGATGCGGTCCAGGTCTGCATCGTCTGTGGCGTCGTATACGGCGACGCCATCGAGGAGTCCGTCCCCGACCCCGGCGCGGCGTGTCGCCAAGCCCGCGGCGTGCAGGCTCTCGGCAATGTCGCCCGAGGCCGCCTGCCAGCCGCTTTCGGTCCGGGCGAACTGGCGCCCCTCTACGGTCCGGCGCCCTTGATAAGGGAAGGCCGGGGCCACGATCGCGTGGCGCCAAGCGCCGGTGCCGAAGCACGCCGCGAGTTCCGCCGCCCAGGGCCCGCGCAAGAGGCTGTCGACCTTCTTGAAGGCAATCTCGGCCCCCTGCAGGCGGGGCGCGAGCGCGCCGGCGATCCGGGCCGCCTCCTCTGCGCTGCGCTCGCGGGTGCCGGTGTCGAGGGCGAGGTTGCCCCCGCATGGGCCCATCGGCGCCCCGACCCAGGCGACCTCGACGGCGCCGACCAGCCCGGTGAAGCCGGCCGCGGTGTCGAGGGCGCCGGTCAGGTCGTCGGCGATGAGGCGCAGGCTCGGCATCAGCGCGCTCAGCCCCGTCCAGCTGCCGCCGAGGTACCAGCAGACAGGCAAGCCGTGCCGCCGGCATTCTTCCCGGCGTTGCCGCCCTGGGGGACGATTGCGATGCCGCTCCTGTATAACAACCTGACAACTTGGGCGGCGCAGGCGCCTGAGCCCGGCCGAACCGTCGCGGTACCCTCCCGGAAACGGCCATGCCCATCGATGTCGCAGGACCTCTGAGCGTCGGGCAGCAGACTGTTCCGACGTCTGAGCGGGGCGATATGCCAATCCATGGTCACGCCGGTGCCACCCATGACCGCTCCTCCACCCCGAAGTCTCCTCACAGGCTCCGGATTTGTTGTAAACTTGTTAGGAGAGGTACGGGAGAAGCTGTCAGCTGTCAAGGGGCGCGTCATGGGTCCGACCGCGTCCGCGGCCGAGCCGCCCACGGGGCAATCACGCCCGTCGAGAGAGGTGAAGGGGTCGAGAGGCGCCTGAAGGCTGCTATAGACCCAGCATGCGGCGAAGGTTTCGTTGGATGTGTCGCCCGCTGCTTCCAAATTTCATCCGAAGCTGCAGGTCCATAGCAGCTCTAGACCGCTCCCCGCTGAAATGAGGCCAGCTCGGCGTAGGGGAGCGCGAAAGTCAAAGACTTGAGAGCTGTAGCCGTTTCGACCGAAACAGGCACGGCTCTAGCTATAGCGATAGATCGAGAAGACGGCACTCGAACAAACGATCACGCGACGAGCAGATATGCCGCTGCATCTGCACGCGGGCAGTGTTCGGATCGCCATCCCGGACGGCAGCAAAGATGGCGTGGTGCTCATCGAAGACCCCCTGCAGGCCGGAATTCGGTCCGAGCAGCGCGAGGCCATGGATCTTCATGCCGACGGCGATGTGCGCCTGCAGGGCCTGCATGGAGGCGGCGTAGTAGTGATTGTTGGACGCCTCCGCGATGGCGAGATGGAAGGCGAAATCGGCGTCGTCCCGATGCTGCTGCTGGCGCGTCGCCGCGTTCAAGAGGTCGAGGGCGCTCGCGATCCGGCCGATCGCGGCCTCGTTGCGCCGCAAGGCCGCGTAGAAGGCCGCATCGGGTTCGATGGTCAGGCGGAACTCGTAGCAGCGCTGGATGTCGGCGATGCTCTCGACCGGAGCGAAGCCGAGCGCGGGCGCCTTGCCGCGCGCCCGCACGAAGCTGCCGGCGCCCTGACGCGAGACGATGACATTCTCGCGCCTCAGCCGCTCAAGGGCCGCCCGAACGATGGGGCGCGAGACCTTGAACCGCCCTGCGAGATCGTTCTCGCTCGGCAGCTTCTGGTTCTCGGCATAGGTCCCGCTCGCGATCTCCGTGACGAGGCTCTGATAGACGCCGTCAGCGAGGCTCGACGGCCGCGCCAAAGAGCTCGGCCGCGCCTCGTCGTCCGACATGTCCCGCGCTACCGCTTCCATTCGGCCCTCTTGCTCTCCCGCCCGCTGCAGGCGGGCCACCTGTCAACAAGTATGCCCCTCACGGTACGTTCCGCGCAAGCTTGTTAAAGTTTGTAAGAGGCATTCCGGTTGCGCAGCCTTTGACTATCGAGCCCTGCTGTCGTGAGCGTCCGACTGAGGTCGGAATTCGGCCCAGTGCGGTCGGGCCTGGGCCACCAGCCAGCCCGGTGCGGCAACGGCCAGAGCACGAAGAGTATGGCGCAGCCTCACGGCAGAAGCGACACCAACTCCGAGCGTGATCCCGGCGATCCGGAGCCTCGCGACTTCGCCAGCAGGATCAAAAGCGCGGGAGAGCCGCAAAAAGGTCACCTTCGGCGAGCCCGGCGACCGCGCAGGGCTGGTCGGCTTGTCGTGTCCCGGACGACGAGTTCTGTAGGCAGCAGCACGACCTTCGCAGGAGCATCGATCTGGCCGATTCGCCTAAGCAGAAGCTCGGCCGCAGTCTGGCCGATGAGTTTTCTTGGGACGGACACCGACGTGAGCGCAGGCCGCCAGAGGGTAGCCTCAGCGATATCGTCGAAACCAAAGATCGAGAAGTCCGCACCCGGTGTCAGGTTCCGTGCGCGCAAGCCGAGCATCGCACCGAAGGCGACCACATCGTTGAAGCACACGGCGGCGGTGGGCGGCTCCGGGAGATCAAGCAGCGCGAAGAGTTGGGCCATGCCCTCATCCCTCGTCGCGGGTCCCGACAGCACCAACTGCGGTTCGTACTCGATCCCGCTTCGCGCCAGCGCCAGCTGGTATCCTTCCAACCGCTCGCGACCCGTCGATATGTCCGTGTTCAGGCCGATGAAGCCGATGCGTCGATGGCCGAGACCGACCAAATGCTCCGTTGCGGCCAACGTTCCGGCGCGGTGATCGGCCTGGACTAAGTCCGTCTCCGCACCCGGCACGGAACGGGATACCATGACGAATGGCAACCGCCATGACCGCAGCAGATCAACGAACGTAGCATCGGTTCCGCGCGCCGGCACGAGTAAAAGGCCGTCCACGTTGTATTCTCGTACGCTTGCGGCGAAGGCGCTCTGCCGCTCAACCGACTCGCCCGTATTGGACATGATCACGATGCGGTTTTGCGTTGTGAGCACGTCCTCAATCGCCGCTGTGATCTCCGCAAAGTACGGATTGGTTAGATCGTTTACCGCAAGACCGATCAGATGCGTCTGGGCTGATCGGAGACTTGCTGCACCCCGGTTATAGACGTAGCCCAGTTGCTCCGCCGCATGCAGAACGCGCTGGCGCGTGCGCTCCGGGATGCTTGGGTGATTGCGCAGGACGAGGGAAACGGTAGCCTTCGACACGCCGCTCTCCCTGGCGATGTCCGCCAGGGTGGAGCGTGCATCCTGCGGCCGGCCTTCGTTCGGTCCGCCTGCTATCTCCATGTTGCCGACCCGATGCCCGTTAAGAGCCTGTACGCGATTAAACAGCTTGCTGCGCCTGTGTATGAGCGACCAGCCGCCGTGAGATGATCGAGATCATGGCAATCCAGACGTGAGCCGCGAAGAGATCGGGCTGGCGGTCGTACACGATGTTAAGCCGACGGTAGCGGCTCAACCAGGCGAACAACCGCTCGACCACCCATCTGATCCCGCACGGCAGGAACTGATCGTCCCGTGTGCCGCCGGGCGAGACCGAGACGTGAATGTCGTGCACCAGCGCCGCCGCGGCGAACGGTGCTCCCTTGAGGCCACTGTCGCCGAGGAGATCACCCTGGAAACCGAGCCCGGCCAACTGCGGCAGCAGCGGCGGGGTGCCGGCCCGGTCATCCACGGTGGCAGGCCCGAGGGCGAGGTCGAGCAGCGAGCCATGCTTGTCGCAGACGGCCACCAGCTTCACGCCTTTGACCAGCTTGCCGCCGTCAATGCCCCGGGCCCACGCACTTGGGGCCGAGCGCAAAGAGCGGCTGTCGGCCACCACCGCCGAGGGCACGACCTCGTCGCCGCGGGCGCGGCGCCAGTCGAGGGCGAGACGCTGGCCCAGACGGCGCCACAGCCCGAGCCGTGTCCAGCGGGCAAAGGCGCTGTGCAGGGGAGTGAACGGCACGCCCGAGAGCCAGCCCGCCAAGCGCCACGGCAGACCCCCGAAGCTTCAGGGGCCAGATCAGCCCGATCAGGCGTCGGCGCAGGGCGAGGTCGGGTTTGCGCCCGCGGCGGTGAACGCCGCCCCGCTCGCGCTCCATGGCCTCCAATTCGGCTTCGACGGCGAAGACGAACACCTTGACGTCGGCCAGGGCATCCCAGCCATCGCCCCGGCAGGATCGCGGAACGAGGCGGGCAGAGGGAGAAGTGAGGTAGGCGGTGTTCCGGGCATGGGTGCGAGGCATCGGCCCGATATGGTGAGCCGGTGTCCGGCCATGCCCTCCTATGGATCGGAGCGGCTCCTACTGCTCAGCCTCATTTCGCGTACAGCTTCTGAGCTTGAGTTTGGCCCTTTTTGGTCAGTCGTTGATCCAGAAGAGCGGCGTTGAGGCGATGTAGTCGAGGGCTTGGTCGAGGGGCGTGGTGGCGATGCCGAACGGCCCTGCGGCGCCCCAGCGTGCCCCGTTCCACCACGGCACCTGAACCGTGTCGGCCTCGCCGGTGGGCGTGAGCCGGGCGAGGGGAGCGCCGGTGCGCTCGCTCAGCAGCGCGTAGCCGTGGCCCGCCTTGTGCACGGCGACGCCCCCGCCGCGGGCCTGGTGGAACGCCTCACGACACCATCGTGAGCTCGCCATGGCAAGGTTAGCCCCCTCCGATGCCGCAAACCCTGCCGCCGCGGTCGTCCCTGCTGTCCTGTCGACCTGGATGGCACCCTTGGCGGCCTGTTTCCCGCGCCCGACCTTCGCCAACCTCATGGTGCTCGTCGCCGGGGCCGTGCTCGCGCCCGGGCGGCGGACCGTGACCGCGGCGCTCAGCCGCCTGGGCCTGCGCGAGGGCGTGACGGTCAGCACCTATCATCGCGTGCTCAGCCGCAGGCGCTGGCGCGCCCAGGCGACAGCACGCGGCCTGCTCGGGCTGCTGATCGCGGCGTTCGCGCCGAGTGGGCCGGTGGTGGTCGGCATCGACGAGACCCTTGAGCGGCGCTGGGGCGCCAGGATCAAGGCGCGCGGGATCGATCGCGATCCCGTGCGCTCCAGCCCCGGCCACTTCGTCAAGGCGTCGGGCCTGCGCTGGATCAGCCGGATGCTGCCTCACGATGGTGTCGTTGGCGCCCTCAACCCGGCGTCGCGTGCAAGGGCTTCCTCATGCCAGCCAGACCCGATCCTCTGCAGGCGCGCCTTGAGGCGTTCCACCAGGCCCGCGGCGGGGGCGTCGCCGTGCACAAGGCGGGCCACGGCTACGCGCTGCTGAGCGAGCGCACCGGCGCTCCCCTCGCCCGGCTCACGCCCACCGGCGAGGCCGACACGGTTCAGGTGCCGTGGTGGAACGGGGCACGCTGGGGCGCCGCAGGGCCGTTCGGCATCGCCACCACGCCCCTCGACCAAGCCCTCGACTACATCGCCTCAACGCCGCTCTTCTGGATCAACGACTGACCAAAAAGGGCCAAACTCAAGCTCAGAGGCCGTTGCGGGTTCGATTCACTCATAGGCAAACGCCGGTCGGTCCCCTCCATAAACCCACAGTTTGTCTCGACTGATTTTACCTTTTCCGAGTTGTATCAGGCCAGCTCCCGGAGCGATGTTGATGAGGCCCCGGCACCTCGCCCTGGTCTGAGTCTCACTGAGTGTGAATGGTCGTCGGAGGCTGTGAAGCGTACCACTGGGCCGCCTGGTCTATCTCCTCTCGTGTCATCCTCCGGGCGATGTTGCGCATCTGCTGACTGATGTCATTGCGACGCGCGCCCGAGGCGAAGGCCTGCAGCTGTGCCTTCACGTACGCTGCTGGCTGCCCCTCCAGCCACGGGCTTCCTGTCTTGTTGTCGAGTGCGCCGTGGCAGGAGCCGCAAGGAGCGATGTTGCGAAGCGGGGCACCGTTGATGACGATCCGAGGCGCGGGCTTGTCCCTGTCCGGATGGAATCCAGGCAGCCTGGGCAGGTACGCGTAATAGGCCGCGAGATCGGACATGTCCCGGTCGGACAGGTTCACCGCGAAGGGCGTCATGATAGCGTTGGCCCGCGCGCCGGTCTTGAAGTCCATCAGCTGCTTGTAGATCGCGGCCGCGTATTGCCCGGCGAGGTTGGGCGAGTCAGCTCGGCTGACACCGGTCGGCCCATGGCAGATCGCACATTGTTGAGCCAGCGTCGCGCCTCGTCCGACCGCCTCCGGAGCCGCGGCGCCGGGCAGGGCAGAGGTGACCACCACCTGAGTGAGTTTGCCGTCTGGCTGGACCGGCGCGGCGGCCGAGGGCGTCTTCGGCAATCCGGCAGCGCTACAGATCGCGTCCCACACGCCGGTGAACTTGAGGTCCGGCTGCGCGTAGGGAAGCAGCACGAAGCCGCCGAGCGCTGTGACGACGAATAGGGCGACCGTGATGCCGACCGAGCGCGCGAACCAGGGGTTCCTGGGCGAGAGGAGGTCTTCGTCGCTCATGGATTGACCCCCACATACACGGCCGGCACGGAGGTGTCCTGGCGCAAGGCGAGCTGCGCGATGGGAAAACCGTAATTGGTCGCCGTGAGGCCGACCATCAGAGCGATCCACAGCGCGTAGCTGTTGAGGGCGGGCACGGCCACGGGCGGGTGCAGCGCGACGGCGAACCGGTAGACACCAGCGTCCTCTCGCGGCGCACGCTGGCCTCGGAGCAGCACGAGGATGAACAGGGCGCCGGACGCAACCAGGATGAAGCCGCCGATGGCCGAGAGCGTGACGGAAAAGGCCTGCGTGGCAACAGCGGGATCGCCGTAGTCGAAATAGGCCATGCGCCGCGGCATGCCGAGGATCCCCACCCAATGCCAAGGGAAGGTGGTCACGATCATGCCGATGAACCAAAGCCAGAGCTGGGTACGCATCAGACGCAGATCGGTCAAAGCGCGGCCGGTCAGATGCGGCCATAGGTCATAAGCGATCGCGAAGTACATGATGACGATCGCACCGCCAAAGATCAGGTGGAAATGACCGGTGATCCACTGGGTATTATGAATTGACGTGTTGAGCTGGTAGCTCATGTTGATGAGGCCGCCAGCACCACCAAAGCCGAGCATCACGAACGAGAACGCGACGGCGAGCATGATCGGGTTCGACCAAGGCAAGACCTTGATCCAACCGAACGGCCCGCGACCGCCGCGCATCCGGGCGGCGATCTCCACAGACGCGCAGATGGTGAAGACGGTCAGCAGCGTCGGCAGCGCCACGAGGGCCGTGAAGGCTGAATGGATGAACTTGAAGCCAGCGCCGACCTGCGGATCCTCGAAGGTGTGGTGCATGCCGATCGGCATCGAGACGATGAGGAACAGGATAAATGCAATCCTGCCCATAGTGTCGCTGTAGATCTTGCCGCCGATCGCTCGCGGCACGATCGTGTAATAAGCGATGTAGGTCGGGATCAGCCAGAAGTAGACGATAGCGTGTAGCGTCCAGGAGAAGAACACGCGCGACAGTCCCGCATCGATGGTTGATTTGAGACCGAAGGCGACCGGCAGGATCTGCAGGAGTAGCTCGAGCGCAGCGCCCACTGCCGTCCAGGCCCACAGGTAGGAGCCAGCCACATTGGCGAACATCGGGAGAGGCACTGGCGCGCCAGGGTTCGCTTTCTTCCAGGCATGGAGGTTGACCGACATGAGGGCGACCCAGATCCAGGAGCCCACCACCACGAGCACCACACCCAGGTAGTAGAAGGGACTGCCGATCAGGGGAGGATAGAAGGTGTAGAGCACCGAGGCCCGGCCGAGCGACACCGGGATCATGGCCGTGACGGCACCGATCACGATCAGCCAGAACCCCGCCCACGCCCAGCGAAGCCCAATGAGGCGCTGCTTCAGCGAGACCTCGCTGATAGCGTAGCCGAAGCCCATCGCCACGAGGGTTGGGAACACATAGGCCATCACGGTGCCGTGCGCCGTCAGGGACCGGTAATACCACTCGGGATTGCTGATCCAGGTGTGAAGCGGGCTTCGGATGAACATCTGCCAAGCCCCGAGCAGCAGGGCGAGGCCGAAGACGGCGAATGCCAGCCAGAAATGGGCGAGAATGAGCCTCCTGCTATTCAACACAGGTGACCCTCCGGTTGGCCGAGATCATGGACAGGAACTCGGACTTGTCGACTACCTTCACCTTGGCCCACATGCCCTCGTGCCCCACCCCACAGTACTCTTGGCAGGGCATCAGGTACTCACCCGTCCTGCTGAACTTGGCCGGGATTTCGGAGACATAGCCGGGCACCAACATGGTGTTGATGTTGGTGTTCTGGATCAGAAAGCCGTGGACCACATCGGGGCTCGTCGCCCGAAACACCACCGGCGTGTTGGTGGGCACCACCATGCATTGAGGGGTGAAGCTGTATTGCTGGCCAACGGCCCGCACTGTCACTGAGCCGTCCGGCTCGACTGCGCTACCCAGATTGCCCTTGATGAATTCGCCCGTGAGATGGAGAGTTTGGGGCTGGATGGTCTCGACCCGAGCTTGCGGCATTGTCGCCTGATGAATACCGGAGAAGGCTGCCGCGCCGGCCAGTACGATGATGATGGCAACGGATAGGGTCGCCCATCGCCTCTCGACCCGCTCGGCGACGCGAGCGCCTTCGTCAATGTGATCCTGGGTCGGCATCGGCGTTCCCGGTCAGCTCCCGCGGGGCAGGAACACGAACAAGTAGAAGGCAAACCAGCACGTCACCACGATTGCTGTGGCGATTGCCGCGAGCGTCAGGGCGCCCGATGGCCCGGCCCGTATGATCGCTGCCACATCGCGATGCTCGGTGTCCTCATCACGGTCCTGCAGCGGGGGAGAGTTCAGCATGGCCTTAGTCCAGCGGAGCGGAGCGGAGCTGATTGGCTTCCTGGGCGGTGACGGCTGCGCCGTGATTGCCCCAGGTGGTGCGGATGTAGGTGACCACGGCCGCGACCTCGTTGTCCGACAGGGATTGGGCGAAGGGCGGCATGCCATAGGGGCGGGAATTGCCCTCCGTGCCTGGGGGATAGCCGCCATTCAGCACCATGCGGATGGCATTCACGGCCGAGGACATCTGGATGGACTGGTTGCCGGCGAGGGGTGGATAGTGCGGCGGCTTGCCCTGCCCCTGTGCGCCGTGGCAACTCGCGCAGTTGGTGTCGTAGACCGTTTTTCCGAGCGACAGCAGGAGACTGCTCTCGGCCGTGGGCACGTTCGACGTGACCGGCGGCGCGACCTCCTGGCCAAGGCTCTTGAGGTAGACGGCCATGGCTCGGGTGTCCTCGGGCGTCAAGTACTGGAGACTGTTGTAGGTGACTTCTGCCATCGGGCCGTAGACAGCCCCACGCCGTGAGATGCCCGTGCGCAGGAGGTCCGAGATCTCTTCGATACTCCAGTCGCCGACCCCAGCCTCGCGGTTGGACGTGAGCGAAGGCGCGTACCAGTTCTGCATCGGGATGAGCCCGCCTTGGAAGGCCTGGGACTCTGAACTGCCCCCGAGCGCATTGATGGGCGTGTGGCACATGCCGCAATGCCCCAGGCCCTCGACCAGGTAGGCACCCCGGTTCCACTCCGCCGACTGCTTCGGATCAGGCTTGAATTCTCCCTCCCGGAAGAACAGCGTGCGCCAACCGAGTACGAGCTGACGATTGTTGTATGGGAATCGAAGGTCGTGCGGTCGGTTCGCCTGCTTCACGGGTGGAACCGACATCAGAAAGGCATAGATCGCGTCGCTGTCGGCCCTGGTCACCTTCGTGTAGGAGCCGAACGGCATGGCCGGGTAGAGCAAACCGCCATCCGGGGAGCGGCCCGTGTGCATCATCTGGTAGAACTGGTCGGCCGTCCATGTGCCGATCCCGGTTTCTGGATCGGGCGTGATGTTCGAGGTGAACAGCGTGCCGAAGGGCGTTGCCATCGGCCTCCCGCCCGCGAAGGGTTTCCCTTCGGGGGCTGTGTGGCATGCGATGCAATCGCCGGCCCTGGCCAAGTACTCGCCCTTTGCGAGCGCCTCTGCATCGGGCTGGGCGGCCGGCGCGGCTTGAGATTCGGCTGCAGAGACACACAGGAGCGAGGCAAGGAGAGCCGGGAGCACTGACCGAACGAGGCTGGCCACGACGATTCTCCTCACTGGGGCTGGCTCCCGCAGGCAAATGGAAGCGCATAGGTCCCCTGCGGCACGGAGCGGCGTTCCGCGGGTGCGGGCCGCGAGGACAGCCACGCGGTGACCGCCATCACGTCCGCTTCGGTGAGATGTCCCGCAACGACTTGCATGCAGTCAGGGGCACGTGCGGTTCGCGTGCCATAGCGCCAAGCGCCGAGCTGTGCGCTGACATAGTTCGGCCTTAATCCGAGGAGGCCAGGAATGCCGGGCTCCATGCCGGTTAGACTTGGACCGTGGCAGCTCGTGCAGGCCGGAATGTTGCGAGAGGCATCGCCTTGCGTGACCAGCGTTTTTCCCAACGCAAGGACCTCGTCTCCCACCGTCGGAATGGCCGGAGGCGGAAGCGGCGGATTCAGGCCGGCAAAGTGATCGGCCATCTCTTTGAGGTAGGCCTCTGGCAGGTACTCCAGGAGGTAGTTCATGGGCGGGTAGTGTCGCCGGCCGTTCCGGAAGGCGACCAGCTGATTGAAGAGATAGCCTGCCGGCTTGCCGGCAAGGCGCGGGAAGTAGGGGTCCCGCGTCCCTTCGCCCTGTGCGCCGTGGCAAGGAGCGCAGGCCAGCACGCGCTCGGCCATCGTATCCGGAGGGGACTCGGGTGATTGCGCGTGCGCTGATCCGAACACCGAGACCACCAGCGCGGTTGCAACCGCAACGCCACGGATTAGGTGCAAGGCCGCTCTCCGGCTCTGTAACTCCGCACGACGCAGTCCACCACCGTGTCGACGTCCTGTCCGACGCTCGCGACCGGGCGGCACGCTTCCGTTCACCCTAGCCGAAAGTGCGGTCCGCTCTTTGCGCGCGCGCAAACAAGCCGTCCGGAGGCGACAAATTCGGCAGCCGCCTCCGCTCCGCCGGGCCCGGCCGCGGTGGTCTTGGCAGCTCTTGAGCGAGATCAATGCGCCTGCGGGTTCTGCGGTGCACTGACGAGCGCTCGACGAGCTTGCCCCGACCGTCAGCCGGCCTCGTGCGGCGCGGCATCGCTTGCGGTGGTTCCTGCGCGTTCGTTGCGCGAAGGGAGGCAGGCCCGGTAAGTTGTAAGGTGAGAGGACGGAAAGCGGCAATGGACCAGGCGCCGCGATGGACGAGACCGACGATGGGCACCCTGTTCGCGGGCCTAGAACGCGAACCAGCCGACGCCCTGCTGGATGCGGCCACGCATCGTCAGTTTGCAGAAGGGACGACCCTCTTCCACCAGGGGGATGCGCCGAGCCAGCTCTTTCAGGTCAGCGCGGGCTTGGTGAAGCTGTCGCGGGTCAATCCGGAAGGTGAGCAGACGACGCTCCGGTTCATGGGAGCCGGCGACCTCGTTGGTTGCGTCGCCGTATTCCAGCAATCTCCCTTCCCGGCAACTGCTATCGCCAGCAAGCCCACCAGCGTCTTGTGTTGGGGAGCAGCGCAGATCCTTGACCTAACGCGTCGCTACCCCGCAATCTCGGCCAACGCTCTGAAAACCGTGGGGGACCGTGCCCGGGAGATGATCGACCGGGTGGCCGAGCTGACGGACAAGGGTGTCGAGGCGCGGATCGCCAGCGTCCTCCTACGCCTGGCTGGCCAGGTTGGGCGTACCTGTTTGGCGGGCGTCGAGATCGCGTACCCGGTCACGAGGAGGGATGTGGCCGAGATGACGGGTGTCACCTACTTCACCGTCAGCCGGATCCTCGGCGGTTGGCAGAGGCAGGGCCTCGTGCAGCTCGGTCGGGTCCGAATCATCGTCATGGAGCCGCAACGCCTGGCCCAAATTGCTGGCTGAGGCGTCGCGAAGCTGAATGCGTCTGACGCCGTCGTCGCTGGGCGGGAGCGGACGTCGGGCGTCTCTCTGACAGCGCTCGCAAGTCGGTCGAGATTGAACGGACCCGGCCGGCTCGCAAAGGCCGGAGCGAGACCAGGCGAGCGATGGCGCTACGCCAAGCCATAGATGCGGAACTCGGCGGACAATGGCCCGATCCGACGGATGATGACCGATGTCCGAGGCGCGCCGTCGAGGCCGATCCGCCCGCGTCCCCACAGCGCTCAGCACTCCCTCCGGCCTACGCCAGTGCAGATCGCTGCGCCGACGAAGGATCGAGCTGCGGTGCTCGGAATGATGCGGCTGGCCTATGCCATGCCGGCCGCAGTCGCCCCGCCCGCCTTAGCGATCGGGATCGACGTCATCTCGGCCTGTCAGCTGACCAGCCTGATGCGGATCGCCTGCATGCAAGAGGCCGAGGATATCCTCGCCGAGATGCAGGTCGAGCCCCGGGACCTGCTGTGGGAGTCGGCAGCGTTCCGGAAGCCCGATTGAACTGCTCTGGCCAAGCAGGGCCGGCGAGCCCGTCAACGTCGAGGCGTGGCGGGCCGAGATGACCACCCGCAACGCCGCACTCGCTACCGCCTGATCGATCCTGTCACATCCGGATCCGACTTGGCCGGCTTCGGCACCGAATGTCCAATGCGCGCTTGCTGCCCGGCACGTGCCTCCCGCGGGGCTTGGGTGGGCCGTGCCGCGAGGGTCAAAAGAAATGCGCTCAATAGGCCAACTACTGTGAGGCCAAGGACAAGGCCAACGGTATCGGCCCACTTCTCCAGTCGATCAATGACGGCAAAGCCGAGGACGAAGACGACTGCCACGATGAGCAGCGTCACGGCAGACGACACCATTAGCCGGGCCTCCGAATCTGGCCGGGGCATGGCAACGCCCGTTTGCCGCCTGCGGATCCCTACGAACGATCGACCGTGCTACTCCGCGGCCTTGGGTTTCCTCGCCCGCCCCGAACCTTTCTTCGACTTGGCCGAGGCGGTCACCTTGGCGTCGCCCGCGGATTGCTTCGGAGCAGTCCTACGGTGGCTCTGACCAAGACCTGAAGCCTTGGCGAGTTCGGAGCGCTGCACGGCATAGCTCTCAGCCACCATCGGGTATGTCGGTGGGAGCCCGAACTTCGACCGGTACTCGTCCGGCGACATTCCGTGACGAGTGAGATGCCGCTTCAGGGTCTTGTACGGCTTGCCATCGATGAAGCTGATCAGGGCATCCGGCGTGATGGATTTCCGGATCTGCGCCGGGGTCGCCTTGGGCGTCTCCTCAGCGGCAGACGCAGCGGGCTTCCCAAGGCTGTCCAGCGTCTGGCTCACCGTAGCAATGAGGTCGGGCAGCTGTGCGACCGGAACGGGGTTATGCGCGACGTACGCCGAGATGATATCCGCGACCAGCTCTATCGCAGGGCCGCCAGCGTCCGCGGTTGCTTCCTGAACATCAGCCATTTCAATTTCTCCTCTGGCGATTGCGAGATGATTTGGGGCGAATCCTGTCCTGTCAACATCGTAAGCCCTGCTATCCAGGGGAAACTCCACAGAACCCTTCGAAGATCCAAGGGCGGCACAGAGATTTTAGATATCTGACGAAAAACCTGAGTTTGAAGCTCGCGTAAACGACGCCTTCTCAAAGACCCTCAAGGAGCTGCAGAAGCAGATCAACGGCGTTGCCGGGAGCGATGCAGGTAAGAACGCCGTCGGCCAGTGGCCGATGCCGCGAAGCGGGTCAAAAGGAAGCGCGAAGAGACCGGGGTGGTGTAGTGCCTCTTCCGATACGGGCGGGCTCTTCAAGGAGGCGAACGCGTCCAAGAGCCGGCAGATATCGCCGGCTGATCAGGCGCCATGACAGGCAGTATCGGTTGGCGCTCGCGTGCCCTGGAGATGAGCATGCGCAACACGCAGGGGCAGATCTGGTGAGAAGGCGGCTTTACTTCACCAAAATAAGAAGCGCTCCGGCCGAGCTAATACTCAAGGATACGAATGCGGCTATGGCATACAGAAGGGAAGTTGCTTTATCAGACGCAGGGTCTAGCTGCCCCTCGTCCAGCAATTGCCATCTGTTTCGGGCTGTGATAGCTTGGCGATTAGTCATGCGCTGCCCCCTTCAAGGCGCAGACTTGGTCTGGATTAGCGCCAACATGTCAGCGAAAACTGCATATTGAAAGTACAATGTGTGAAGCGCTTCAGATTGGCAGCGGTTGCATTGTGCACCAATTCTGCATCGCCAAGCTCGCTCTCGCGTTCACGAGCTGACTATGCGCAACCTGCGGGAACGATCGGGTTGAGCCCCTTACTCGATTGGGTGATGCGGCGGGCTTGTCACGTTGTTGAACGCGGCTGCGAGCAAACCTGCGCTGGCCCCTTTCAGGCCGCCACGCCAGCTGCACTGCGCCGCGTCGCGAACGCCCCGGCTCGGAAGAGCCGATGCGTGCGAGCCGAGACGAGGTGACGAGGAACGGTGAAGACGTGCATGCCGCAGTGCAGAGCACGTTTTACATTCAACGTCATCTAGTTTCCCGCCACACGCTGCGCCAGTTCCGGGCGGAGGCAGCGGACGCATGGCGGACGGCGACGGCTGTGGCCTGAGATGAGGCTGGTCCTGCCGGTTCTGCGGCCGCGCAGGTTCCCGTGGCAGCGCTCCGCTGACGGCTCACCAAGGATCTGGGCAAGCCATTCGGCATTGTATATACAGTTGAGTATATACGGAGCAAGCATGGCAACGACGCGCGTTTTCCGGTCAGGCAACAGCATGGCTGTTCGGCTACCCCGAGGCTTCGATCTCGTGGGGCCGGACGTCGAGATCGAGAAGCGGGGTGATGAGATCATTCTGCGCGAGATCAAGCCGAAGAACATGCTGGACGCTTTGGCGTTGTTCCGGGAGCTTCCAGACGACATGGGCGATCGGGAAGACACCCCGCCTCAAGCGCGCGAGGGCCTGTAGTGGCAAGCCCTCGTTTCATGCTCGACACCAACATCTGCATCTTCCTGCGCAGGCAGAAATCGGCTTCCGTAACGGCCCGGTTCGCCGCCCTCCAGCCGGGAGAGGCAGCCATGTCGATCATCACCTACGGGGAGCAACTCTACGGGGCCGAAAAGAGCCAGGATCGCGCCAAGGCGATCGCACTCATCCAGCGGATCGCCGGGATGATCCCGGTCTTACCGATGGCGGTCGGGGTTGCAGACTTCTATGGGAAGATCCGCAGCGACCTCGAAGAGAAGGGGCTCACAATCGGCAATAACGACCTCTGGATTGCCGCCCACGCGCTTCACGAGAACCTAATCCTCGTGACCAACAACCGACGCGAGTTCGACCGGGTAGGGATGGGACTTCAGGTCGAGGACTGGACGCAGCCCTGAGCGGGGCTTGTCACGTCGCCGGACGCGGCCGCAGGAATACCTACGCAGCTCAGCTTCAGGCCGCCACGTTTTGAACGCCTCGGCTCGGAAGAGCCGGTACGTGCGAGCCGAGGCGAGGTGACGAGGAACATGCCTGATCATAGCAGCGGGCTGGCTGCTGCCTCGATGGCACTGAGCAGATCCTGCGCAAGCGGCTTCTCGATCAGCGGCAAGCCGGCTTCCCTGGCGCGCCGGCAGGTCGACGGATCCGGGCGCCCGGTGATGAGAAGGACAAGCACATCCACACCGCGCTCGCGCAGCTGATGATCAACTCCTACGAGGTGGTCCGGTTGGAAAGTTAGTGGACCGTGGGTCTGTCCACCACGGGGAGCTTGGCCGGCGAAGCCGGTCGGGCGAGCGCAGCCGGCCAAGCGGTCAGGGCGGGCACGAACACCTCCGGAACCGGCGGCCGGTACCCCAATGAGGCATGCGGCCGAACTCCGTTGTAGTGCCTCCTCCAATTTTCAATGATGATCTGAGCTTCGCGAAGGTATAAAAATCTCACAATTCAGCAGATCGTCTCTCAGATGTGCGTTGAAACTCTCGATTGTGCCATTATCCCCCAGCAAGACCGAAGTGGTGTAAACGGTCTCCGCGCCCACCGTCGTGATACAGCCCTGGATAGACTTCGCGATGAACTCGGATCCATTGTCGGACCGAATATGCGTGGGCACGCCACGCAGGATGAACAGGTCCGAGAGCACGTCAGCCTGCCGCAGCTTGGCAACGATCTCCTCGGGCTTGGGTCGTTTGGCCATATCGTCCGTCCTCCAGGCTCAGAAGCCATACTGCAGGGCGGACCACTCCGGTGGAGGCTGATCAGAGTCAGGTCCTGCCACTTCTGCGACCGTGCTCAGGTTCCCGTGACAACGCCCTTCAGCAAATATCTCATGATGGATATTGACCATCCGGTCAGTCATTATTATCATGGAGGTAGGCCTGGATAGGCTCTGTCCGGGCAAGCCGATGTCCCCCTAAGGTCAGGCGTTTGCCTGCCAATGGCTGTTTCGACGCTCACGTATCGGAGTAGTGAGGTTGGCCGCCCCCAAGCGCATCCTGGTGCTCGTGACCTTTGGCCTGGCCGGAGCCGCTTTCTGGTTTTGGTCGCCGCAGGTCGGCGAACTGGCCGGGCGGTATTCGTGGTGGAGCACGCTCCGCTCCGTACCCGCGCTGTCATGGCTGCCTGGTCCTCGCGCGGCAGCTGAAGGCCTCGTGCTTCAAGGGAACGTGGAGGTCCGGCAGGTCAACCTGGGCTTCAAGGTTGGGGGCCGCATCGCGAGTCTGGCCGTCGACGAGGGCGCCACGGTCCGCGAAGGTCAGAGCCTTGCCAGCCTCGAGAAGGTCTATTTCGAGGATGCCGTTGCGCAAGCCCGCGCGCAGCGCGACCAAGCGAGGGCGAACCTCGACAAGGCCCAGAACGGGAACCGACCCGAGGAGATCGCGCAGGCCCAGGCCAGCGTCGCGGAGCGCGAGGCAACACTCGCCAATGCCAGGCTCGCCTCCGATCGCGCCGAGCAATTGCTCCGGAGCGGCGCCGGCACGACCAAGGCCCACGACGACGCCCTGGCCGCCCTGCGACAGGCAGACGCGCAACTCAATTCTGCGCGCCAGTATCTCGCACTGATGAGGGCGGGTGCCCGTGCCGAAGACATCGCGGCGGCGCGCGCCCAGCTCGCGAACAGCGAGGCCGCCCTCGCAGTGGCTCAACGCCAGCTCGCGGACGCCGAGCTCGTGGCGCCGACTGATGGAACCGTCCTAAGCCGAGTCCGGGAGACTGGCGCCATCGTCAACGCCGGCGAGACGGTTTTCGTCCTGAGCCTGACCAACCCGGTGTGGGTGCGGAGCTACGTCTCGCAGGTCGACCTCGGCCGCGTACGGCCCGGCCAGATGGCCACGATCCGCATCGACACGCCCGGCGCGCCGACGTTCAAGGGCTGGGTCGGCTTCATCTCCACGACCGCGGAGTTCACCCCGAAGACGGTGGAGACGCGGGAGCTGCGCACGGCGCTCGTCTACCGCATCCGGGTTGTGGCGGAGGACCCGCGGGGCGTCCTGCGCCAGGGCATGCCCGTGACGATCACCCTGGCGTCGACATCGACTGAGCCGATGGTGGCGGGAGCCTCGGAATGAGCGAGGTGCTCGTCGCCTTGGAGGGCGTGACCAAGCGCTTCGCCGCCGACGCGCCAGCCGCGATCGACCGCCTCACGACCAACATCGTCGCCGGGCAGGTAACGGGCCTGGTCGGTCCTGACGGTGCGGGTAAAACTACCCTGATACGCATGATGGCGGCGCTGCTTGCCCCGAGCCAGGGCTCGATCACGGTTTGCGGTCACGACAGCGTGGCCGAGATCGGGCCCATCCACGAGGTCATCGGGTACATGCCGCAGCGCTTCGGCCTGTACGAGGATCTCTCGGTGATGGAGAACCTCTCCCTGTATGCCGATCTGAAGGGTGTCGTCGGGCCGGCGCGCCGCACCGCCTTCGATCGACTGCTCGCCTTCACCGACCTTGCGCGGTTCACTGATCGGCTCGCGGGCAAGCTCTCGGGCGGCATGAAGCAGAAGCTCGGTCTTGCCTGTGCGATGCTCAAGTCGCCGCGCCTGCTGTTGCTGGACGAGCCGGGCGTTGGGGTCGATCCTATCTCCCGCCGGGAGCTCTGGCGCATGGTCTACGCCCTGGTTCAGGAGGGGGTCGGCATCGTCTGGAGCACGGCCTACCTGGACGAGGCGGAGAACTGCGCCTCCGTGCTGGTGCTCAATGGCGGGAAGGTGCTCTTTGAGGGCGATCCCAGGGCCATGACTGCCAGCATGGAGGGACGCGTCGTCCTCGCCCGCGGCGCGGGCACGACGCGCCGGGCACTGCTCGCCGACGCGCTGCGCTCGCCCGACATCATCGACGGCGTGCTCCAGGGGGAGGCCGTCCGCCTGGTCGTCGCGGAGGGTCGTCCCGCCCCCGATGCATGCGCGCTGGGAGGCGGCCCAACCGTCCATGTAGAGCCTGCCCATCCCCGCTTCGAGGATTCGTTCGTCGCCATGCTCAGCGGTCAGCCCAAGCGCACGCTCGGCGTCTCGATCCACGAACGGCCAGCAACGCCCGCGACGGCGCCGGTCGAGGCGCACCATCTCACCCGCCGCTTCGGCAGCTTCACCGCCGCCGACGACATCAGCTTCACCATACGACGCGGCGAGATTTTCGGCCTGCTCGGTCCCAACGGCGCGGGTAAGTCGACCACTTTCAAGATGATGTGCGGGCTACTGCGTCCGACATCCGGCACCGCGCTCGTCGATGGGCTCGACCTTTACAAAGCACCGGCCGTCGCGCGCGGGCGGCTCGGCTACATGGCGCAGAAGTTCTCGCTGTACGGCGACCTGTCCGTGAAGCAGAACCTCGAGTTCTTCGCCGGTGCCTACGGCCTGAGCGGGCGGGCGCGACGCGAGGCGGTGACGGGCGTCATCGAGGCTTTCGACCTCGGGCCCTACCTGGCGCAGAACGCGGGCGGCCTGCCGCTCGGCTACAAGCAGCGCCTCGCCCTCGCCGCCGCCATCATGCACGAGCCCCCGGTTCTCTTCCTCGACGAGCCGACCTCGGGCGTCGATCCCCTCACGCGCCGCGAGTTCTGGGGGATCATCAACGCGATGGTCGGCCGCGGGGTGACCGTGATGGTGACGACCCACTTCATGGACGAAGCCGAGTACTGCGACCGGGTTGCGCTGATCAACCGGGGGAAGTGCATCGCCGTCGATACGCCGGAGGCCTTGCAGGCCTCGGTGCGCTCGCACGACCTCCCCAACCCCACGCTCGAGGACGCCTTCATCGCCTTGATCGAGGCGCAGGAGCGCGAGAGCGCGAGGTCAGCCGCATGACGCGACCGGACGGGAATCGCCTCAGCGCGCGCCGCATCGCGGCGCTCATCCGCAAGGAGTCGCTGCAGGTCCTGCGCGATCCCTCCAGCCTCGTCGTCGCCTTCGTCCTCCCGGCGCTCCTGCTGTTCCTGTTCGGCTTCGGAATCTCCTTCGATGCCAACCGGATCAAGATTGGCCTCGTCGCGGAAGAGTCGACACCCGAGACCTCCTGGTTCGAGGTCGCACTCTCCAATACGCCGTACTTCGACGTTCGGTTCGCGAGCGACCGGCGCGCGTTCACCGATGACCTCTCCGCGGGGCGCCTCAACGGGATCGTCGTGCTCGCTGGCGACTTCAGTGAGCGGCTCGCGCGCGGCGACACGGCGGGCCTCCAAGTCATCACGGACGGCAGCGACCCGAACACCGCCGGCCTCGTCGCCGGCTATGTGCAGGGCGCCTGGAGCGTCTGGACGGCCCAGCGCGGGCTCGGCCGCGGCGGGGCTGCGCCGGCACAGGTGAATGTCGAGTCGCGCTTCTGGTTCAATCCCGAGCTCGAGAGCCGCCGCTTCCTCGTGCCGGGATCCATCTCACTGATCCAGATGATGATCGGCGCTCTCCTCACCGCCCTCGTAGTCTCGCGCGAGTGGGAGCGCGGGACGATGGAGGCGCTGCTCGCCACCCCGGTGAGTATCCTCGAGTTCATCATCGGGAAGCTCGTGCCCAACTTCGTCCTCGGCCTGTGCGCCATGGCCGTCTGCGTGCTCGCTGCGCTCTTCGTGTTCGACATCCCGTTGCGCGGGTCGCTCGCCACACTGGTCGGCTTCACGGCCGTGTTCCTCCTTGTGGCCCTGGGCCTCGGCCTGCTGATCTCGACGGTTGCGCGCACGCAGTTCCTCGCCAGCCAGGTCGCCATGCTGCTCGCGTTCCTGCCAGGCCTGTATCTCTCAGGCTTCCTGTTCGAAGTCGCCAGCATGCCGCGCCTGCTGCGCGCGGTCGCGGTTCTGATCCCGGCGGGCTACTACGTGCGTGGGCTCAACACGATCTTCCTCGCCGGCGACATCGCCGCCGTCCTCGTGCCGGCCACCATCGTTCTCCTCGCGATGAGCGCGGTCCTGTTCGCGCTCACGGCGGCCAAGTCGCGCCAGACCCTGGACTAGAGACATGAGGACCCGCCTCCTTGCCCTGATCGTGAAGGAGCTGCTGGCCACGTTCCGCGATCGAAAGGCACGGGCCGCGCTGACCGTGCCGCCGTTCATCCAGCTCTTCATCTTCGCCTTCGCGGCGACGCTTGAGGTCACCAACGTCCCCATCGGCATCATCAACGACGACTGGGGCGCGGCGTCGGTGCGGCTTATCAGCCGGTTCGAGCGAGCATCGGCCTTCTCGGAGATTCGCCGCTATTCCACCCTTTCGGAGGCACAGGCCGCCATTGACTCGCAGCAGGTCATGGCGGTCCTGCGCGTTGGACAGGACTTCTCGCGCAAGCTTGCCAGGAGGGAGACGCCGACCGTGCAAGTGCTGCTCGATGGCCGCAAGTCGAACAGCGCGCAGCTCCTCAACAACTATATCGGTACGATCATCTCGCAGTTCAGCGCCGACGAGCGCACAGGCGTCCCCTACGCGCCGCAGAGCGAGATCGTGGATCGGTCATGGTATAATCCCAACCGGGACTATCGGGAGGCGATGGTGCCGATCCTGATAGCGACGCTGCCCATGACCATCGTGCTGATGGTCGTCGGGATGTCGGTAGCCCGGGAGCAGGAACTCGGGACGTTCGAGCAACTCCTCGTGTCCCCGCTGCAGCCGATCGAGATCATCGTGGGCAAGGCGGTGCCAGGCTTGATCATAGGACTCGCGCAGTGCACGGCGATGACCCTGATCGTGGTGTTCGGGTTCGGGATCGCGGTGACGGGCTCGGTGCCGGTCCTGTTCCTTGGCCTGACCGTGTTCCTGATCGCCATCATCGGTGTCGGCCTGTTCATCTCCTCGCTCGCGACGAACCAGCAGCAGGCGATGATGGGCATCATGGTTTGCATGATGCCGACGATGCTCCTCTCGGGCTTCTCCTCGCCCGTGCAGAATATGCCGTCTTGGCTTCAGCTGTTCGCGGTGGTCAACCCGCTCACCCACATGCTCGTCATTGTGCGGGGCGTGTTCTTGCGCGACATGCCCTTCTGGCTGGTTGCCGAGCGCATCTGGCCGATGGCGCTGACGGCCATCGTCACACTCTCAGCCGCCGCGTGGATGTTTCGCCGAAAGGTGCAGTGAGGGCGACGGATGGCTTCCGGGAGCCGCCTGTCGCGGTCCGCTCCTGGGGAGACGCAACCCGCACATCCTGTGTGCGACCGGGTGATGTGCCGTCGGTGGAGGCCAGGACCTCGCCGGAAATGGCAACGGCAAGCGCCTTGGCCGATTGCGGCAAACAGCCAAGCGATCACACCGGAGCTGTGGTATTCATTTACGCCATAGACAGACCGGGAGATCCTGACGACCTATGATCAGCGGCGCACAGACACGGCGGCGGCGCAAGGAGGCGCGGCCCGCGGAGATCACGGCCGCCGCCCTGTCCGTCTTCGCGGAGAAGGGGTTTGCCGCGAGCCGCTTGGAAGATGTCGCGGAACGGGCGGGCGCGAGCAAGGGGACGATCTATCTCTACTTCGACACCAAGGAGGCGTTGTTTGAGGCGGTGGTGCACGAGGCGTTCGCTCCCCTTCTTGACCGCGTCGGGAAGGCGAAGCGGGACCCTCGTGCCCGCAGCGAGGACCTTCTCCGGCTGGTCATTGAGACGATCTACCGCGATCTCGTCGGAACCGACCGTCGGCAGATCCTGCGCATGATGATTGCGGAAGGCACGCGGTTCCCGCACCTCGTCGAGTTCTATCACCGGGAAGCCGTCAGCCGCGGCAAGGCGTTGCTCGGCGAGATCATCTCGCAGGGGATAGCGCGCGGCGAGTTCGTGGACGGGCCGGCGGCGCGCTGCCCAGAGGTGGTCATCGGTCCCGCGATTATGGCCGGGGTTTGGAAATTGGTGTTCGAAAGGATCGAACGTCTTGATCTCGACCGTTTCATAGCCGCGCACCTGGACCTGGTGCTGAACGGGTTGCGGGCTGGGTCGCCGACGCGGGTGACCGTGCCGAGCCAGCGAGAATAGCCGCGCCGCAACAACCGAAGGGCTGTTCGCAAGCCGTCCTTCGTGGCTGAACGTCCAGTCACTTGCCATGAGGAAGCCGCGCGGAGGCTTTGTCACAGGAAACCGTGGCAGGTGGCCGAAGGCCGGAGTAGGGCAGGGGGCCTGCAGCCCGTCTCGTACGCCCGCCATCCGTTCCCACCCGAGATCATCCGCCATGCTGTCTGGCTGTATCTCCGCTTCACGCTCAGCGACCGTGAGGTCGAGGAACTCCTGGCCGAGCGCGGCCTTAGTGTCGCCGACGAGAGTGTCCGGCGATGGGTGATGAAGTTCGGCCATCGCGCACGACTGCCCGTGCCCGCCGCCGGACAAGGTGCGCGGGAACCAGTACGTCCCGCGCTGCCACGCATTCTTCCCCGACCTGACCGGGCCGCCCAAGCCGCCGGATCGGCCGCCGGGGCTGGGCGGGTTGAGGGTGGTGCAGGGCGGCAAGGACTGAGCCTGCGGCTTAGCTCGGCAAGCCGAGTTTCCTCTGCGCCACGCATCAGCCGTTGGGGCAACTCGTCTACGAAGGACGGATGCGCTCGGACCTGTTCTGTCGTCCGGCGGTTTTCGAGGTCCGAATGCCGCCACTGCGCGAGCGCGGGGACATTGCCGTCCTCGCCAGCGAGCTGATGCGCAAGCGGGCCAGAGGCGCCGGCCTTGCACCGCGCCCGCTCCAGCCGGATCAACTGGAACGGCTGGCGGCGCATTCCTGGCCGGGCAATGTCCGCGAGTTGGAGAGCGTGCTGACGCGGTTCCTCGTCAGCGGCGAGATCCGCCTCACCGAGCCTCCCGGATCCGGTGAGCGGGCCGAGAACGGTGCGTTGGATCTCAGGTCACGCCTGGCGCACCGGAGGTCGGATTCGGTCGCAGATGCTATGCGACGGGCCAAAGGAAATAAGATAAAGGCGGCCGAACTTTTGGGCGTAAGTCGGGCCCATCTGTACCGTATTCTGCAAAACACAGGATGCTCCTGACGAAAACCAGGCTGCGTCAACCCCCGATGTTGGCTGCCTTCGGGGCTGCGTCGAAATCGGCTCAACGCAGCAATTCTACTCAGAACCACATTGAGCCTGCGGCCGGGCGCCATCCGTCAGCAGTGCTCGGCCATTACGGTGGCCAGCACCGCAACGCCCCGTCGCAATGCGTCGGCGTCGAGCCCGGCATAACCGAGGATGAACCCGGCCGCTGCTGGTCGGGGCTCGGTTGGGTCATACAGCGGTGATACAGGATACAGGCCGACCCCGGCTGCTCGTGCGGCCGCGACGAGCGCGCGCTCGCGGTCGGCAGCGACGCCGTTGATCCAGGCGACGACGTGCAGTCCTGTGTCAGCTCCCGCAATGGTGACCGCCGGGCCTAGTTCGTCCGCCAACGCCTGCAGCAGCACCGCCCTTCGCTCGGTGTTCTTTCTGCGGATGCTGCGGACGTGACGCTCGTAGGCGCCGCTCGCCAGCAGTTCGGCGAGAGCGTCCTGTTCCAGCTGCGGGGTGTGCCGATCCGTCAGGCGTTTCGCCTCGCTGAAGGCCCGGCACATGGGGGTGGGGACGACGAGATAGCCGAGCCGCAGGGTGGGTGAGAGGGTTTTGGAGAACGTGCCGACGTAAATTGCGGCCTCTGGGCTGAGGGTCTGCAGAGGCGGGATCGGGGCGATGTCGTGACGGTACTCACCGTCGTAATCATCCTCGATGATGCAGGCGCCTGCACGGGCAGCCCAGGCGAGGAGGGTGCGCCGACGCGCCGCCGAAAGGACGCTGCCAAGCGGAAACTGGTGGGAGGGCGTCACGTAGGCCAGACGGGCCGAGGGCAGGGCATCCGTCCTGAGCCCATCCCCGTCGACCGGAATGGGTACGGCAACGCCGCCGGCTGCCGTGAAGGCATGGCGGGCCAGGAGATAGCCAGGGTTCTCGATCACAAAGGGGTCGCCGGGATCGAGCAGCAGCCGCGCGCAGAGGTCGAGCCCTTGCTGCGAGCCGTTCACGATCACGACCTGGTCCGGCGTGCACCGGATGCCGCGGGCACGCCAGAGATAGCCTTGAAGCGCAGTGCGTAGGGCGACACTTCCCTGAGGATCGCCATAGCGCAGCCGTGCGGTGCGCCGGAGGCTGGCCCGGTTCAGCGCGCGCCGCCAGGCCAACACCGGAAAGTCCGCAGCGGACAGGTCGCCATAGCGAAAGTCCGCAACCCGAGCCGCCTGTGCCACCGCTGGCGAGGGCAGCGCGAGCAGGCGCTGGGCGAAGGCTGAGAGACGCCGGGGTGCGGCGGCCGGGGTGGGCATCGGCGTTGCCGCAGCCCCGAGCCCGTGGGCCACGGTCGCGCGCGCGCCGGGCCGGGTGGTCAGGTAGCCCTCCGCAATGAGCTGGCCGTAGGCCGCCGTCACGGTTGTGCGGGATGCTCCCCATTCATCGGCGAAGGCCCGTGTAGAGGGCAGGCGGTCACCGGGCTGGTAGACCCCAGCATGGATCTGCTCCTTGATCGCCGCGATGATCCGGCGCGCGACGCCCTCCTCCATCAACTGGACCACCTCAAACCCGCTGAACTGGCTGTTCCCAGCAAGCCAGATTGCCGGCATCCGTCCTGGCGACGCAAGGAGTTCCGCGATGTACACGCCCCCCGCCTTCCGCGACGACGACCCAGAGAGCCTGCGGGCGACGATGCGCGCCGCGCGGCTGGCGAACCTCGTCACTGCCACGGCGGACGGGCCGCTGGTCACACCGCTGCCCCTCTTCCTCGACGAGAGCGAGGGCGAGCACGGCGTGATCTACGGCCACCTCGCGAAGGCCAATCCCCAGTGGCGGGTCCCGCCGGTCGGCGAGGGTCTGGCGATCTTCATGGGGCCGGACGCCTACGTCACGCCGGCGTGGTACGCGACCAAAGAGGAGACGGGTAAGGTCGTGCCGACCTGGAACTACGTCACGGTCCACGCGCACGGCCCCATCGAGTTCTTCCACGATGCGGACCGCCTGCTCGACGCCGTGACGCGGCTGACGAACCTGCACGAGGGGCCGCGGGCGAAGCCGTGGGCGGTGAGCGAGGCGCCAGCCGAGTTCATCGCCGCTCAGCTGCGCGGCATCGTCGGCCTGCGCATGCCGATCAGCCGCCTGGAGGGCAAGCGCAAGCTGAGCCAGAACCGGAACGCGACCGACCGTGCCGGCGTGGCGGCGGGTCTCGCGACGAGCGAGCGCGCATCCGACCGCGAGGTCGCCCCTCTCATCCCGTCGTGAACGTCGTCGGTGTCGTCACAGCCATGCCAGACCTGAGCCAACTCGCCCTGTACTTCGCCGCGGCCTTCGTGCTCGCCGTCACGCCCGGTCCGGGCCTCTTCTACGTCGCTGCGCGCACGCTCGCGGGCGGTCGTGCGGAAGGCGTGGCCTCCAGCTTCGGCACCGGGTTGGGCGGTATGGTCCACGTCCTCGCGGGCAGCTTGGGCGTGTCCGCCATCGTGCTCGCAAGCGCAGAATTATTCACCGCGCTGAAGCTGATCGGGGCTGCCTATCTCGTCTGGATCGGCCTTCGCACCTTCCAATCGGCCCGCCGGGAGGCGTCGACAGCGTTGAACAGCGTGCCAGCGACACCGCCGATCGGACCGCTTCGGGCGTTCCGTGAAGGCGTGCTGGTCGAGGCGCTGAACCCGAAGACAGCGGCCTTCTTCCTGGCCTTCGTTCCGCAGTTCGTGGACCCGGCCGGAGGCCATGTCGCGCTGCAATTCGTGGTGCTCGGCTTCGTGTCGGTTGCGCTCAACACCCTCGCCGACATCGTGGTCGCCTTTGCGGCGAGCGGCATCCGAGAAGGCGCAGCAGCACGTCCCGCATTCATCCGCCGCCTGCGAGAGGCGTCGGGAACCGCGATGATCGCCCTCGGCATCGGCCTCGCTCTGGCGAAGCGCCCTGCGACCTGATTGCTGGGCAACGCTGCTCTCACACCAAGACCGAAGCTGCCATTTTGATTTCCTGGCACTCAATTCTTGCAGGTTTAAGTGTCTGAAAAACCGTCGGATACTGTTGGCAAATTCGGGTGGCTCTTCGGCCGGGCGTCTGGCGCAGCCATTGCACGGGCTGAGGCCGGTCCCGTCCCGGGCTCCGTGGCGGGCCTGATCGGAATTCGCCAACAGCATCCGGTCGGATACTGTTGGCGAATTCGGCCGCTATGCAGCGAGAGCCTCGAAGCGTGAGGTGCGCGTGGGGGCCAGCGGGCGGTGCGAGAACCAAGCGGCGAGACGATCAAGATTGAGAGCGGCCGCCGTCGCCACGCTCTGCAGGGTCATCTTCGCCAGTCCGCGATAGCGCGCTCGGCGCAAGCCGAAGCTCCGCACGCCCTGCGCGATCGTCGCCTCAATGCCTTGTCGCTGCCCGTAGAGCTGCCGGCCCTCCTCGCTCTCCTGCCGCATCCGCGCGGCCGCCAGCGCCTCGTGCTCCGCACGCGGATGCAGGCTGAGCCGGCGGCTCCCCGCCCGGGTGCACCGCGGCTTGGCTGGACACACGCGGCAGACGGCGGGGCTGAAGCCTGCGCGTATGAACGCGCGTCCGCTCACCTTGTCCCTGTACGTGCCCCAACTCGTACTCTCGCGGCCCTCGGGGCAGCACACGCGACAGCGCTCCCAGTCGACCGCGAAGTCCGTGACGTGGAACGCCCCCTCCTCACGCGTCTGCCAACTCTGGTTCGACCGCGCGGGGCCGATCAGGGCGATGCCGTGCCGCTCGTGCGCCGCGACCAGATGCTCGGCGCTGATATAGGCCGCGTCGACCAGGTGCTCGGAGGGGATCAGATCCAGGCCCGCCAGGGCGGCATGGATCACGCCGGTGCGCATCGCCTCATGCACATTGGCCGGAGTGGTGTCGGCGTGAACGACCAACCGAGGCAGGTCGGGGTCGCAGGTCTCGGTCAGGTGGACCATGTAGCCGGTCCACTCCGTTCCAGACTTGGCCCGGAACCGCGCCTCGACGTCGTAGGGCGACTCGACCCGGTCGCCGGGCCCGCGTCCCTGCACCGGGCGCAGCCGGACGCTGGTGCCGGCGGGTGGACTTCCGTCCCCTGCGCGCTCGAAGTGCCGCGCCCATACCCGGCGCAGCACGGCCACGGCAGGCAAGGCGACAGCGAGTGGCGGCGCGCTCGCGCCATCCAGCGCGTCGAGCAGGCGGTAGCCGTCCGCCCCGACCTGCAGCACGTAGGCCTCGCGCTTGGGGCCGGTCTCCGGCAGTCGCGCATCCTCGATGCGGCGATCGTAGCGCTCGTGCCAGTCGGGCGGGGCGACACGGCGCAGCCAGTCGGGGGCGAGGGCCGCGACCGCGTTGAGAGCCGCCCGCAGCGTCTCGGCCAACAGCTCGACCCGGTTGAGGTCGCGCACCGCGGCGAGCACGTGGGTGCTGTCGGTGCGCTGGCGCCCGCGCGCCTTGAGCACGCCCTGGTCGCGCGCGGCATCGAGGATGCGGGCCAGCAGCCGCCCGGTGGCCTCGTGCTGCAGCAGCCGACCGCGGAACTCGCACAGGACGCTGTAGTCGAAGCCGGGATCGGCCAGATCAAGTCCCAGCAGGTACTTCCAGTCAATCCGCGCCCGGACCGCCTCGGCGGCTTGGCGATCGCTCATGCTCTCCCGAAACTGCAAGAGCGTGACCAGGGCCAAGCGCCAGGGCGCGTAGGCGGGCTGGCCGCGTGCGGGATAGAGGTCGGCGAACGCGGCATCAGCGAAGATTGTGCCGAGCCGCGTGCGCAGGAGCAGGTAGGGGTTGCCGCGCCGGAACGCGGTTTGGGCCACCCGGGCGGTGTCCTCAGGGACCGGTGGGAGTGGGTGGTGCGGCCGGAGCGACATGAGCGACCTCCGAGCGGGACGGTCAGCCTACACCCAGCACCCCCCGGAATTCGCCAACAGTGTCCGGTCGTTTTCTGGACATGCCGCCTCGCAGCCCGACGACCGTGGCCTGTCTCACTTGGGTCTAGATAAAGGCCTGGTGGGCGGTCGCAGGACTGCCCCGTGTTCGGCGCCCGACCGCTTTTCCATGTCTCACGCCGCCGTCTCGCTTGGGCATAGTCTTCGAAGACCGGAGCAGCGATGTGAGGTGCCGGCCCTCTGTGGGCGCAGAGCCGGCGGTCGGATCGTTGCCATAAGCGAGCCTCGGCTTCAAAATCTCCCAGATGTTCGCGCTTCACCCGACTGCTGCTGTTGCTGCAACACACGCCAACAACGACACTCATGATATTCTCGTGCTTAGCACCTGCTTCAGACGGCTGGCGCCAAGCGCAAACGCATCATTGGCCACCGAAATCACGAACGGGCGTCTCGGGATCTTTCAGTGGGCATGTCCACGAGGCGCCCGAACCATGGTGAACGGATGATCCGCGAGACCGGCCTATTGGATCATGTCCTCCTGGGATGTCTCTGGCATCCCTCGCATGCTGTTGATCGGCGCGACGGCCATCATCTTCCCGTTCTTCAGCTTCAGAACGTTGAACTTGCGACCCGTCTTGGTGTCAGTCGCAACGGCGACCATCATCTGCTGGGGCGCAAACTCAGAGACGGTAAAGGTATGGCCCCACGCTGTGAACGTTTGTTGAGCCCAGGCATAGCCAGAAGCTGTAGCAACGAGTGTGCCGGCAAGTAGAAGAGCTTTTGTCATGGTCTATCTCCACGGCTGGAGTGGCACTTAGACTTTCGAAGACAATGCTGGAGCGGTAAAATGCCGTTTGTGCATTGAGGCCATGCCCATCGGTTTCAAGCGTTGGGAATGGAGCGCGCCAGGTGCATGGGCCCGGCCCGATACCGTCCTGCTCGGTAAGGAGCCGAGGGCGCCCGCCTTCGAGGACGCAATCCCGGGATCTCAGCTGGTCTGGATCGCGAGGCCCGGCGCGGATTCGTGAAGGATGAATCCTTCCACGTCGTCGACCGGCCGCTCCCAGGGCGCGTCGTCGAGCACCTTGCGGGTGTTCTCATAACCGGCCTCACGCCGCGCGCAGATGCCCTCGCGGCTGAAGTCGATGTCCCCCGTGTGATCCTGGCCCGGCACCCGCTGCGCGAGCAGGCGCACCACGTGCATCCGCGTCAGACAGCCATAGCTCTCAAGTTCCCGCACCCCGGCATCGCGGCGCTCCGCTTCCGGCAGGCGTCGCGCGAGCTCGGCGATGACGTGACGGAGCCGGTGCAGCTGCTTCTGCCGGGCGATGTGCGTGTGGGCGCGGCTCGCATACTGCAGATCCTTCTGACGGCCCATCACCTCCCACAGGCTGCCCGGCTCCGGCCCTTCCGGGTTCCAGATGTGGACCGCGAACACCAGCGAGTTCCGGCGCGGGTTGTCGTCGAACACCGCCTCGACCGGCGTGTTCGACAGGATGCCGCCGTCCCAGTACAGCTCCCCGTCGATGCGGATCGCCGGGAAGGCCGGGGGGAGCGCGCCCGAGGCCATCACGTGGCGCAGATCGAGATCCATCTCCCGGCTGTCGAAGTAGCGCATCTGCCCGGTGCGCACGTTCGCCGCTCCCACCGTGAGGCGGCAGCCGCCGTGGTTGAGGGTCGGCAGGTCGACAAGCTCCCGCAGCGTCGCCTCGAGCGGGCGGGTCGAGTAGTAGCCCGCCTGCTCGGCGCCGAGCGGCACGTGCGGCCCCGCGAAGGCAAAGGGGTTCGGGGCGAAGAAAGGCCCGATCCCCTGAGCGAGCGTCAGCCAGTTGGCGGCCAGGGTGCCCACCAGCGGCAGCGCCGCGAAGGCCTGATGCAGCGGGCCGTGCTCGACGCGGTTCCAGAAGGCGTGCAGGCGCTCCAGGCGGCGTTCCACGGGGTTCCCGGCGATCAGGCTGGCATTGATGGCGCCGATCGAGGTGCCGATGATCCAGTCGGGCTCGATCCCGGCCTCGTGCAGGGCCTGGTAGACGCCGACCTGATAGGCGCCGAGCGCCCCGCCGCCCTGCAGCACCAGCACGATCTGGCCGAGGCGCCTGCGCAGGGACCGGGCCAGCGGCTCCGGTTCGGGAGCCATCGGCGGGATATCCGGCTTCCCGCGATGCCGGGCTGGAACTGTGTCGAGCATGACACCCTCCTGTCTCGGTTCGGGCTCGATCCGCCGGAGCTCCGGACCCCTCTTGCACTTCAGGTCGCACTTGGCTCGCACAGGTGCGTGGTCAGAGCCGCGGCGAGAGCGAGCGAGGCCGTCACTCCGACCACGCAGGCCCCCCAGCCGAGGCGCTCGAACACCTGCCCGAGGACGGCCGTGCCGGCGAGCCCGCCGAGGTAGTAGAACAGCAGGTAGAGACCGCTCGCCGAGGCCCGCTCGCCCATCGCGGACCGGCCGACGACGCCCGTCGCGATGGCTTGAGCCAGGAAGGTGCCGATCCCGACCAGGACGAGGCCGATCAGGACAACCGGCAGGGCCGGGAACGTCAGCAGCGGCAGGCCGAGCACGGCGATCAGGAGCGCCATGACCAGGGCTCGTCTGAACCCGAGCCGTCCGCTGAAGCGTCCAGCCAGCGGCGTGGTCAGCAGCGAGGGGAGGAAGACGAAGTAGACGAAGCCCAGCGTCATCGGCCCGACGAGGAAGGGCGAGCCGGTCAGGACGAAGTTCACGTAGGTGAACGTCCCCAGGAAGGCGAACAGGATGCAGAAGCCGATGCCGAAGGCGGCCAGGAGCGTCGGGTTCGCCAGGTGCTCGGCCCAGACGGCGAACGGCGAGGCTCGCCCGTGCCGGCCTATATCCGCCTTCGGTTCGGGCTTGGGCGCGCGCAGCACGAGGGCGGCGAGGCCGGCGCCGGCGAGGTTCAGCAGCGCGAAGGCGAGGAAGTTCGAGACCAGCCCGAGATGGTCGACGAGAGCCGCAGCAGCGAGCCGGCCGACGAAGTTGCTGGCGACGTTCCCGGTCACGTAGGCCGCGAAGGCGCCGGCCGCGGCCGATGCGGAACAGGCCTCGCCCAGATAGGCGAGGGTCAGCGTGAAGGCCGCCGCCATGCAGATGCCCTGCAGCACCCGGAGGGCGGCGAAGAGCCAGAGGTCGGGCAGGGTCCCGAGCAGGGCGGTCGGGATGGCAAGGAGCAGCAGGCTGACGACCACGCCGCGGCGGCGGTCGATGCGCGGGCCGAGCAGGGCCACGCCGAGACCGCCGAGGGCCATGCCGAGCGTGGTCGCGTTGACGGCGAAGCCGATGGCCGCCGGGCTCACCGCGTAGGCACGGGCGAGGGACGGGAGGATGGCCTGGGTGGCGAACAGGTCCACCACGGTCAGGAAGGCCATCAGGCCGATGACCAGGCTGCGGACGAGGTCACCCGCCTGGGTGCTCTCGCGCGGCGTCGGCCCGCTCAGGCCGAGAGTGCCGGGATCTGGCATGGTCCGTCTCCTCGCCCTCGCGCGACCTCACATCTGATGCGGGTCGTCCTTCACGTGGAAGAGGTCGGCCGAGAGCAGGACGGCGGGCGTGCTGCCGGTGTTCTTCCACCAATGCGCGGTGGCGTGGGTCTCCGACGTCGCTTCGCCCGCCTTGTGGGTGATCGGCACCGCACAGGTGCTCGCGTACTCCACCACCTCTCCGGAGACGACGTAGATGATGGCCGGGCGGTCGCCGTGGCTGTGCCAGGGCACGATCCCGCCCGGCTCGATCACCAGCCGACGCAGCCGGAACTGCCGGTCCGCAATGCCGACGCGTTCCGTCGCGAGGTCGGTCGAGGCGATGACGGTGTCGGTGACGCCCTGCGCCGCCGCCTTGCTCTCGGCCTGCCCCTTGCCGCTGGCGACCACCTTGTCGGCCGGGCAGGAACCCGCCTGGGCCGCGCCGGCTCCGAGCGCGAAGGCGCCGGTCATCATCACCGCTCCGCACAGGGTGCGGTGAACTGCGCTGCGGATCATCGGGATCGTGGTCATGGCTGCCCTCCTGGCTAGTCGTGGGGGCGTCCCAGGTGGGACGTGCCCCGATGATCGGAGGTCGACCGCTGCGGCGGAAATGCCGTTTGGGCTTCGGGGCGATGCCTTCCGGTTATCGACCCGGCGCCGGCCTCACGCGGATACTGCCGGCTCGGGGGTCTGCTCCTCGCTGAGGTCGAAGCGGCTCGGCGGCCAGGCATACTGGCCGAGCGCCGCCACGAGCGCCGCGAGCGGCGAGGACCAGCGCCGGCCGGCGACCGTGACGAGGCAGACCTGCCGGGCGACGACCGGCTCCAGTACCGGCAGCAGGGCAATGCCCGGCAGGGTCGCGGAGAACTCGGGCAGGAAGCACACCCCCATGCCGGCCACCACCATGCTCTGGATCCAGTCCTCGCGCTCGCTGCGGTGGGAGCGCAGGATCTCGGTGCCCTGCGCGCGCAGGAGTTCGGCGAGGTGGTCCCGGTACTCACAGTTGATCCGCTGCAGATAGATCTGCCCGGCCATGTCGCGCATGCGGATCGCGTTGCGGCAGGCGAAGTCGTGGAGCTGCCCGCAGGCGACCATGAAGCGCTCCTCGTAGAGCGGGCTGGCCCGCAGCGGCTCGGGGAAGCCGTCCGGATGCGCCATGATCGCCACGTCGAGCTCGCCTGCGAGCAGCATTTCGGACAGGCGCGCCGGCACGCCCTCGATCAGGGTCAGCTCGATGCCCGGATGCGTGACCCGGAAGTGGTTCAGGAAGCCGACGAAGCGCAGCGGGCCGATGGTGCACATCACGCCCAGGGTGAGTTGTGCCCCCTCCAGGCGCAGGAAACGCGAGGCCGCGCGCTTGGCCCGCTCGCGGTGCTCGATCATCTGCCTGAATTCCGGCTCCAAGAGGCGCCCGAGGTCGGTCAGGTGCACGTGGCTGCGCTCGCGCGAGAACAGCAGACCGCCGAGTTCATCCTCCAGCTTCTGGATGGCCCGGGTCAGTGCGGGCTGGGTCACGTTGCAGTGCTCGGCCGCCTTGGTGAAGCTGCCGAACCTGCTGACCGCCAGGAAGTAGCGGATCTCGTGGAGCTCCATCGTCGCCTCCCATCCCCGCCTCTCTGCAAGTCGCCCGCAAAACCCACCATTGCCAATGCCGAATGCGCATCGACCCGATCAGGCATCGGCATTGGCGCGGGCCCGGCCTGAGCGGCCATTCTCTGCCGGACTCCACCACAATCCACCAGGGCGGCACCATGGTACGCATCCTCCAGTCGGCCGGGCTCGACCGGACCGGGACGGCGCGACCGCTCGACGGCCGCGTCGCCATCGTGACCGGGTCCACGAGCGGCATCGGGCTCGCGATAGCCAACACCTTGGCTGAGCAGGGCGCGTTGATCGTGATCAATGGTCTGGGCGACGAGGCCGAGATCGAGCGTCTCTGCCGAGAGCTGAGCGACCGGCACCAGACGCCCGTCCGTTACGACGACGCCGACCTCTCGCAGGCCGGCGCCGTCATGGACCTCGTCGACCGCTCGGCGCGTGCCTTCGGCCCCGTCGAGATCCTCGTGAACAATGCCGGTATCCAGTACGTCAGCCCCATCGAGGAGTTCCCGCCCGAGAAGTGGGACGCCATTCTGGCGATCAACCTGTCCGCGGTGTTCCACGCCACGCGCTGCGTCCTGCCCGACATGCGCCGGCGCGGCTGGGGCCGGATCATCAACGTGGCCTCGGCGCACGGGCTGATCGGCTCGCCCTTCAAGAGCGCCTATGTGGCGGCCAAGCACGGGGTCATCGGCCTGACCAAGGTCACCGCGCTTGAGATGGCCGAGGCCGGCATCACCTGCAACGCGGTCTGCCCCGGCTACGTCTGGACGCCGCTCGTCGAGCATCAGGTGCGCGCCCAGGCGGTCGCGCACGGCATCTCGGAGGACGAGGTGGTCCGAAAGGTCCTCCTCGCCGAGCAGCCGAACAAGCGCTTCGCCACGGCGGAGGAGATCGCCGGGACGGTCGCGTTCCTGTGCAGCCCGGCCGCGGCCTCCATCACCGGCGCGTCCATCAGCGTCGATGGCGGCTGGACGGCCCATTGAGGGCGTTGCGGCACGCCGACCCGTCACTCTGGGGCGGGCCGGCCTTCTTCCGACAGGAGGCTTCCATGCTGAAGAGGTCCATTCCCATCCTCGGGGGCATGCTGACGATAGGCACGCTCCTTCCGCTCGCCGGAAACGGCGCCCCCCAGACCTCCGCGACGTCGGAGAACGGGGTCGTGCAGGTGGGGAGCGCCTACCCGATGGCGGAGACGCTGGACCGGCTGCAGAAGGACATCGCCGCCAAGGGCATCAAGCTGTTCTCGGTGGTTGACCAATCCGGACTGGCCGCGGAGGCGGGCATCGCGCTGCGGCCCTCGACGCTTCTCGTCTTCGGCAACCCCGCCCTGGGCGCCCAGTTCATGACGTCGAACCCGGTTGCGGGTCTCGACTGGCCGGTGCGCCTGCTCGTCTTCCAGGACGAGAAGGGGGGTGTCTGGGCTGCCTACACGGATTTCCGCTACATCGCGCAACGGCACGGCATTCGCGACCGCGACGCGGCCTTCGCCAAGGCCTCCGAGGTCATCGCCTCGATCACATCCAGCGTCGCGAAGCGCTGAACTCCGGAGGCGAGCCGCCCAGGGCGGCTTCGCGGCCGGATCCGTCCACGAGGACGAGACGCGACGGGCCGAGGTGCTGCGAGAGGCATCGCACCTCGGCCCGTTGTGGTGTCTCAGCGGTGCGACCGCTGGCCTGCGTATCCGTCTCTCGCGACGGTCGGGCTGGACGAGGCTGGTTGCAGCCGGAACTCCGGGATGCCGCGAACGGCCTGCGGCCCGGCGGCCATGTACCGCGGCGTGACCGGGAACGCGGTCGCGAAGTCGCTCTTGTATGACTGCTCCGGATGAAGAATGGACTGCGTCCAGGCATTCGCGGAGGTCGCGAAGGCGGCGAGGGCGGCACCGGCAAGAATAAGGCTGCGCATCGGGTTTGCTCCTTCGTGTTCGGCCCGGAGGTCATCTCCGTGACTACACGAGCATCATCAAGCACGATGCGGACACTGTATAATGCCTATCGTTTATGAACCCGATGCATAGCCGGCGAGCTCAAATTTCACTCGGGTCTCCAATTTGTTCGGTTAAACCTCTTTCTAAGAGCCGGACTCAAAAGTTCACGTTGGATAGCCGTACCTTGCGAGCCGTCGTGAGGCGGGCCTGTCGATCTGCCGAACGATCATCGAGGCGCATGGGGGACGCCTCTGGGTCGAACGCAATGATGCAGGCGGGGCGACCTTCTGCCTGACGCTGCCAGCTGCCGATGATGGGAATCCTGTTACACCTGACCGGCTCGCACATGGCACGAGAGGTTGAGCTGGATCAAGGCGGCGAAACCGTTTTGCCTGGCAGCATGTTTACTTGCGGCCAGAGTTCATCCGGCGGACGAGCACCATGCCTTGGAACACGGCCTTGCCCATCTTCATCGCGGAGGATGATCCGGCCCTCCTGAACTCGCTGGCGTTCATGCTGCAGGGCGAAGGCTACCGCGTCGTGACCTTCGAGAGCGGGAGCGAACTCCTGTCCGCGTTTCCGGGCGCGAAGCCGGGCTGCGTGCTCCTCGACTACGTGATGCCCGGCATGAGCGGGCTGGAGGTCTACCATCAGCTGCGCGAGCGCGGTGTGGATGTGCCTGTCCTTCTCCTCACCGGGCACCCGGATCCGTCGATCCGCCGGCGCGCCAGGGAAGCCGGCTTGCCGCTGATCGAGAAGCCGCTTGCGCAGGATCTGCTCAGTGCCATCGAGGCGGCGGCCAGCCCGCTGCATTGATCAGGCATGTTCCTCGTCACCTCGTCTCGGCTCGCACGCACCGGCTCTTCCGAGCCGAGGCGTTCAAGATGGGGCGCCTAGAGCAGGATCCGTTCATGGTGGAACGGATCCTGCTCTAGCTCTTTGATTTTGCCGCATTTCCTGCGACGAACCGGTGTCCACTTCGTCGGAAAATGCTCTAGCTGCGGGTGTTGCTGCCTGAAGCCGGCTGAGCTTGGCTTCGGTATGAGTGCAGCCAGCAACGTGCCAAGCCTTTTGAGATCTTTAAGCCTGACGAGCTCCCAGCAGTCCGGCGTCAAGGGTCTTCTGCTCGGCTACCGGATATGGTCCACCGCGCCGATCGTGGTAAGCGGTATCATCCCGTCGGAGTTGGCATGAACAGGCGTGAGTGATCCCGTTGCTCTTTTCCGGGTTCTCGTTCTCCTCGCGGTGGCGAACTTCGCTCCGATCATCGCGACGAAGCTGCTCGGCAGCCGTTTCAGTACCCCTCTCGACTTCCACCAGAAGCTGCGAGATGGAAATCCCGTGTTTGGAGCCGGAAAAACCATTCGCGGTCTTGTCGTCTCGCTTGCAGCCACAGCGCTTGTGGCTCCCCTTCTCGGGTTTCCACCCTCTGCGGGAATCTCTCTCGCGTCCCTATCGATGGCCGGGGATCTCACAGCCAGCTTCATCAAGCGCCGGCTCGGGTTGAAAGCTCACGCGCAGGCCTTCGGCTTGGACCAAATCCCGGAGGCACTCCTGCCGCTCGTGTTTCTGAGAGACCGACTGGGGCTCGATGGCATCGACATCGTCACAGTCGTCGCAGCCTTCATCATCGGGGAGGTCATTCTGTCGCGGATATTGTTCCGCTTGGGACTCCGTGAGACACCTTATTGACCTGACCGTAGTTCAGGCGTTCTCGGCGCGCACATCTACCTTTTTGCGCAAGCGGTGCAGTGTCACCTCGGGCGGACAGTTGACCCGCACGTCGACGATACAGGTGCCGGCTCCGACGGAGGTGTAACCAAGCAGATCATGATAGCGCCAGGGGCCCCTTGCGAGGGCTCGCGGGCTGTCCGCATCCGTGAGCACGGGAATGCCACCTGGAAGACAGATCTGCCCACCGTGCGTGTGACCGCAAAGCATGAGATCGAACCCGGCATGTGCGGCGTGTCTGTAGGCCTCCGGCGTGTGCGATAGGAGAATGGAGACCGCCCGCGCGGGAATATCGTGGGCGGCGCGGTGGAAGTTCTCCATACGATAGAAATGGGCGTCGTCGATCCCGACGAGGTAGATCGCAGCGCCGCCTCGCTCGATCCGGACCCACTCGTTGAGGAGCAGGGCGTATCCCAACTCCTCCATTGGGGGCACGAGCCGGATCGTGTCGTGGTTGCCCAAGATGGCATAGACAGGGGATTTGAGATGCGGGCGGAGGCGCCGCAATCCCTCGAGAGCGGCCGCGATAGGACCGAAGGTCCGAGCCCTGTAATCACCCGTTATGACGCAAAGGTCGTAGTTCAATCCCTGCACACGTTCGATCAGTGCAGCCGTGAAGGCCGTGTTGATGTCGAGGTGCAGATCCGAAAGCTGCAACAGCGTGAACCCCTCGAATTCCGGCGGGAGATCGGGGAGAGCGACCTCGTTGCGGCGCAACTCGATTGCAAGCGCGTTGCGCCGTCCCCGGCCATACAGGCCCGCAAGCCGAAGAGCCCCACGGATGAGGCCGTGGATGGAGTACCAGTTCTCGAGGTGAAAAAAGTGGGTTCCACGCCGGAAGACGTGAGCCTCGTAATCCCGTTCGAGTCCAAGCCGCTGGCGCACATGCAGCCGCCCGAGGCGCGGTTCGAGGCCAGCAAGGGCCTCTCTTTCGGCAGGTGTAAGCTCAGGCGATCTCAAGTGGTGCATGGAAATCACAAGCTTCAACCCTTAGCCCACCAACGCGGGCGGGCTTATCACGCTGGGCGAGTATAGGCCGTTTGGCGGCCCAAAACCGCGCTGCGCTCCATCGCGTGATAGGTGAACGAGGCCGATCAGCCGATCTGCAACAGGCCGTTCAGCGCCTCGACCCCCGCGAGAAGCCGCGTGTGCAAGGTCGGAATGTGCAGCCCTTCGCAGGCCAGCGCCGCGCGCCGGGCCGCGACGCGCCCGGCCATCTCGGCCCAGCTGTGCTCCGTGAAGGTGTCCGTGCGCGGATCATGCGCGACATAAGCCGTGCCGTCCGGGCCGTGCCGTCCGGCCGCTGCGCGGTCTGCGCCCGCAGGGGGTGGGGATTGTCCCGCATCGGCCTCGGCCGGCTCGGGCGGGCAGAGCCCGGTCTCGTTGCGCGCCGCCATGTTTCAGCCCGGCGCCGAGGGCGCGGCGGGCAGGCTCACCGGCTCGTCCGCGAGATCCGGCTCGCCGCACCGCGCGAGGATCGCCGCGCGAACCGCGTCGCGCAGCCGGACGGCCGCGTGAAAGTCGGCCCCCTCGGGGGCAATCTTCTGGCCGAGATGGACGCGGATCGCGCCATGCCGCGGGAACCACTGATCGGCGCGCAGGAGCGAGCGGGTCCCCGTGATCGCGATGGGAGCGACCGGAACCCCGGCGCGGCACGCCGTCATGAAAGCGCCGAGGTGGAAGCCGAGGAGGCCGGGCGTGCGGGTGAAGGTTCCCTCCGGAAACGCCACGATCTGCTCCCCCGCCCGGATCCGGTCGAGGACCACGTCCGCATCCGAGACGCCGGCCGCCTCGCCGCGGTGCACGAACACCGTTCCGAGCCGCCGCAGGAACGGACCCGCCACGGCCTGGCCCGCCAGCTCATGCTTGGCGAGGAAGACCGGCGTGCCGGGCAGAACGGCCGCCAGCACCGCGGCATCGAGGTAGCTGGCGTGGTTGGCCGCGATGATCGCGGGGGGCGTCGCCGTGCCGCCCTCGACCAGGACCGGCGTTCCCGTGAGGCGGAAGAAGGCACGCAGGCCCGCCCGCAGGGCGGCGTGGCGCCACGCCCGGCGCGGGAGCATGATGACGACCGGCCACAGGACGATGCCGAGGCCGACGAGCACGGCCCACCACTGCGCGGCGTAGCCCGCCTCCCGGGCGAGCCGCGCGATCCGGCGCAGGCGTGCGCCGATCCCGGCGAGGGCGAGGCCCGCGACTTGCGCCCGAATGGAATCCGGGCGGTCGAGGCCGCCCGACTCGTAGAGCGCCCGCGCGGCCGCACGCCGGATCTTCCCGCTCGAGGTCTTCGGCACCGTGTGCGGCGGACACAGAAGGATGTCGTCGGGCGGCTGGTCGAGCACGCCGGCGGCGGCCTCCGCCAGCGTGCGGCGCAGCCCGGCGCGGGCGGAGGCGTCCGTCAGCCGCGTCTCGGCGACGAGGATCAGCCGCTCCGTGCCGGTCTTCGGGTCGGGGCTCGCGAAGGCAGCGACACAGCCCTTGCGCACGCCCGGGACCGAGCCCGCGACCTCTTCGAGTTCGTGCGGATGGATCTTCCGCCCCGCCCGGATGACGATGTCCTTGAGGCGGCCCGTGATGAAGACGTCGCCGCCCGCTTCGTAGGCGAGGTCGCCGCTCTCCAGCCACTCGCCGTCGAACAGGGCCTGCGTCTTCTCGGGATTGCGGAAATAGCCCGCGGTCGCGGAGGGGCCCCGGAACTGCAGCCGGCCCTCCACGCGCTCGGGCACCTCGCGCCCGGCCTCGTCCACGATGCGGATCTGATGACCCCGCAAAGGGCGTCCGCAGGCCGCGAAGGCGATGGACTTGGCGTTGCCTGGCGCTGCCGGACGAGCCTCTCCCTGGCGCGACAGCGCAGTGCGGTCGATCCAGTCGATCAGCGGGCCTCGGCCAGGCGGAGGAAACGCCAGTCCGACTGCGCATTCGGCGAGGCCGTAGACGGGGGTCAGGGCGGATGGCCGCAAACCGAACGCGGTGAAGCGCTGCGCGAAGCGGCTCAGCGTGTCGGAGCTCACCGGCTCGGCCCCGTTGGTGAGGACGCGCAGGGAGCCGAGGTCGAGGCCCGCGAGATCCTCGTCGCGCAGGGTCTTGAGGCAGAGCTCGTAGGCGAAGTTGGGCGCGGCCGAGATCGTCGCGCGGTGCCGATGGATCGCCCGGAGCCAGCGCCCCGGATCCGCCAGGAAGGACAGGGGCGGCATGATCACGGCCGGCGCGCCGAAGTAGAGGCTCCCCAGCCAGCAGCCGATCAGCCCCATGTCGTGGTAGAGGGGCAGCCAGCTCACCACCACGTCCGCCGACGTGGCGCCGAGAGCTTCCCCTATGGCGCGGATGTTGGCGAGAAGATTGGCGTGCGTGAGCGTCACGCCCTTCGGGTCGCCGGTGCTCCCGGAGGTGTACTGGATCAGGGCGACGGTCGTGCCCGTCGCCGGGACGGTTGCCGCCAAAGGGGCAGCCGTAGCCAGTTCCTCCACCGTCGTCAGGGTCCGCAAGCTCTCGACGAGGCCGGGCAGGAGGCGGGCGAAGGGCTTGATCTCGCCGTCGGTGATCAGGATCTCCGGGGCGGCGTTCGACAGGATGCGGGCCTGCCGCTGCAGGTGGTCCTGGATCTGGGCGCGCCGGAAGGGCGGGTAGAGGGGGACCGGGATCCCGCCGGCCAGAAGGACGCCGAAGAAGGCGGGGAAGAAGTCCGGCCCGGTCGGGAGCATGATGGCGACGCGGCCGCCAGCGGCGAGCCCGGCCTCGAGGAGACCGCCCGCCACGCGCCGGGCCGCGTCGTCGAGGGCCGCGTAGGTGACGATGGTCTCGTGGTCGGGCCCCTGCCAGAGCCGCAGATGGGGCCGGTCCGGATTACGGCGGACGTGGAAAGCGAGCACCTCCGGCAGCGTCGCGGCTCCGTGCGGCTCGGCCGCCGGAGAAAGGGCCTCGTCGCGGGGGAATGTGGCGCCCGGGCATCGCGCCGCGCCGGCGGCCTGGACGGCCGCGAGCAGGTCGGCCGGCGTGGCGGCCTCGCCGATGAGGCGATCCGGCAGGGTGACCCTGAAGGCGCGCGACAGGCGCAGCAGAAGCTCGGCTCGGCCGAGGCTGTCGAGGGCGAGATCCCGCTCGAGATCGCTGTCGAGGTCCACCGCGAGGGGACGCCGGCGCTCCGGATGCAGCTCGCGCAGGAGCGACCGGATCACGTCGAGGAGCGACGCAGCGCCCGGCTGCTGTCCCGGCTCGGTCGCGCTGCTCGGGTGCAGAGCTTCGTCCCTCAAGGGCAGCTCCCACGTCTCGGTTCACCGAGCGTCCGGTGATCGACCTGCAGCCTAGCGCCTCCGCGACAGAGCAGGTTGATCTGCCTCAAGATAACGCGCCGAGTGCGAAGGTGACAGGGTGAGCGGTGCCGTCGGCGAGGCATTGATGCAGATCAACGGGGGCTGATGCCCACGGCCTATCTATCAGTTTCGAGAGACGAGCGGTCTTGAGGGACGAGCGAGCGGAGACCGGCCGCTGCGAAGCGCCTGACGGACCGAGCAGGATCGCAGAGGGCGGGCCGCCGCGCGAGGACCGATGCAACGGTCATTTCATGTGACCGGTGGTTCCGTTCTCGGATTTTCGCCAAGCCTTTGGCTTGGTATCGAAAATTCGAGATGGCTCAACGGCCCGCTGCGTGAGCATGCGCGGCAGCACTTGGCTTACGTCAGCAGCCTGGGCCGTTGGTATGATGTATGGTGCGAGGAGTGGCTCCGGATGCGGCCGAATGCCATTGATGGGACGCCGCCGGGATCCGGGGCGGTCTTCTGGGCCTGCACACCGGAGGCGCTGGCGGCTCGCCTCGAATGCCGGCTCGACGGGCTGACCTCCGCGGAGGCGGCCCGTCGCCTCCAGCGGTACGGCCCGAACAGCGACGGACCGGCGCGGAGCGGTGGCACTGCGCGGGCGATCCTGCGGCGGCTGCTCGAGCCACTCTCGCTCATCCTGCTCGCGGCCGGCTGCGTGTCCATCGGCACGGGCGATTGGGCCGGTGGGGGGATCATCATCGCCATCCTGGTGCTCTCGATCGGCCTCGACACCTTCCAGGAGGGACACGCCGTGCGGGCCGCCGAGGCCCTGCGACGCGCGGTGGCGCTCAAGGCGGACGCCAAGCGCGACGGCATCTTCCGGACCGTGCCGGTCGATCAGATCGTGCCCGGCGACGTGATCCGGGTGCGCGCGGGCGACATCGTCGCCGCTGATGCCCTCGTGCTCGAGAGCACGGTTTTTGCGGCGGTGGAAGCCGCGCTGACCGGGGAACCCTACCCGGTCGAGAAACGGCCCGGCCCGGTGGCGGCGGAGAGCCCGGCGGAGGCCGCAAACGCGCTCTTCCGGGGCGCCGTCGCCCAGAGCGGGGAGGCCGTCGCCCTCGTCGCCGCCACGGGCCGCGCGACGGTGTTCGGTGCGGCCGCGGCGGCGCTCGCCGAGAGCGCCGCGCCGTCGCCGTTCCAGCGGGACCTGCGCGAGTTCGGCCTCGTGGTGGCGCGCCTGACTCTCGTCCTCGTCGTCGCCGTCCTCGCCCTGCGCGTCGCCCTCGGGCGACCGGTTCTCGACTCGCTCCTCTTCGCGGTGGCGCTGGCGGTCGGCCTCACCCCCGAATTGCTCCCGATGATCACCACGGTGACGCTGGCGCGGGGTGCGCTGCGCATGGCCAAGCGCCGAGTCATCGTGAAGCGCCTCACCGGCATCCACGATCTCGGAGCCATGACGGTGCTGTGCACCGACAAGACCGGCACCCTGACCTCGGCGGAGATCGCGCTCGCGCGCAGCCTCGATCCGGCGGGCGGCGCGGATCCGCTTCCGGCCCGGCTCGGCGCCATCGCGGCCGGGCTCGGCGGCGACCGCAGCGCCCTCGATGCCGCCCTGATTCGCAGCGTCCCCGAGGCCGCCGAGGGCTGGCGCCTCGCCGGCCGGCGCCCCTTCGACTACGCGCGCCGCACCGGCGCGGTCGTGGCGGAGGGGCCCGACGGCCCGCTGCTCATCGTCAAGGGCGCGCCGGAGGCGGTGCTCGCCCTGTGCACGGCGCAGCGCAGCGGCCGGCAGGCCATCCCGATGGACGCGGCCGAGCGCGACCGGGCGCTTGCGCGGCAGGTGCGCGCCCTCGCCGAGGAGGGGCTGCGCAGCATCGCGGTGGCCTCGCGGCCCGTCCCCGGCGCGGCCGACGCGGCGGAAGAGGGCCTCGTCTTCGAGGGCTTCTGCGCCTTCGCGGATCCGCCGAAGCCCACCGCGGCGGCGGCGGTCGCGGACCTCGCGGCGGCGGGCGTGCGGGTCAAGATTCTGTCTGGTGACGATCCCGTCGTGGTGCGCCGCCTCGCCGGGCTCGTCGGACTGACCAGCCACCGGATCCTCACCGGCCCGGAGATCGCGGCCCTGAGCGACGAGGCGCTTGCCGTCCAGGTGCGCGGCGTCGATGCTTTCGGCCGCCTCGCGCCCGATCAGAAGGCGCGGGTCGTCAAGGCGCTCCAGGCAGACGGGCAGGTCGTCGGCTTCCTGGGCGACGGCATCAACGACGCGCCCGCCCTGCGGCAGGCCGATATCGGCCTGTCGGTTGAGGGCGCCACCGGCGTCGCCCAGGCGGCCGCGGACATGATCCTGCTCGCTTCCGACCTGGAGGTCGTGGCGGCGGGGGTTGACGAGGGACGGCGGACCTTCGCCAACATTCTCAAGTATATCCGCATGGGCGCGAGCTCGAATTTCGGCAACATGCTGTCGATGGCCGCGGCCTCGGCGGCGCTGCCGTTCCTGCCCATGCTGCCGACCCAGATCCTGCTCAACAACCTGCTCTACGACCTGTCGGAGGTCGGCATCCCCTTCGATCGCGTAGATGCCGAGGCGACCGCGCGACCGCAAGCCTGGGACATGGCGGCCCTGCTGCGCTTCGCGGCCGTGATGGGGCCGCTCTCCTCACTCTTCGACCTCCTCACCTTCGGCGTGCTGCTCCTCAGCTTCGGCGCGTCCCCGGAAGTCTTCCGCACGGCGTGGTTCCTGGAATCCATGGCGACCCAGATCCTGGTGATCTTCGTCATCCGCAGCCGCGGGCGGCCCTGGCGCGACCGGCCGAGCGCGGCGCTCGCCGCCTCCTCGCTCGCGGCGCTGACGGTCGCGCTCGGGGTGCCGTTCTCGCCGCTCGGGCCCTGGTTCGGCTTCGAAGCCCCGCAACCCATGATTCTCGCCGCGATCGGGATCATCACGGTGGCCTATCTGGCGGCAGCCGAGGCGGTGAAGCCGTGGGCGATCCGCGCACGGAGCCGGCCGCCGCGGCGGGCCCGCGCGGGCGCGCAGGCGAATCTGGTTTGACCCCCTCATGTGACGGGACCGATGCCATGCCGGACGAGAGCCAGAGCGAGACTGTGGACTTCCTCCGGCGCTGCCTTGCCGGTCACGGCAGGCTCGAGACGATCCGCACGCACATCTCCGTCGTGCTCCTGGCGGAGGATCGCGTGTACAAGCTCAAGCGCGCGGTGCGCTTCCCCTTCGTCGATTTCTCGGCGCCGGAGGCGCGGCTGGCGGCCTGCGAGGCCGAGCTCGCCCTCAACCGCCGCACGGCGCCCGCCCTGTATCGCGGGGTGCACCGGATCACGCGGACGCCCGACGGGGGGCTCGCCCTCGACGGCACCGGCCCCCTGGTCGACGCGGTCGTGGCGATGCGGCGCTTCCCGCAAGGTGACCTGTTCGACGCCATGACCCGGGAGGGGCGGCTCACCCCCGCCCTCGTCGCCGCCCTCGCTCACCGCATCGCCGCCTTCCACGCCGCCGCGGAGATCAGCCGCGCCCCTGGCGGTGCGGCCGCCATGGCGGCCCTCGTCGCCCTGAACGACCGGGGGCTGCGGGCCTGCGGGCTCGCAAGCGCCGGAGAGGCCGACGCCCTCACGGCCCGCTTCGAGGCCGCGCTCGCCCGGCACGGCGACCGGCTGGAGGCGCGGCGCGCCGCCGGCAAGGTGCGCCGCTGCCATGGCGACCTGACGCTGCGCAACATCTGCCTGTACGAGGGGGTGCCGACGCCGTTCGACTGCCTCGAATTCGACGAGGCCCTCGCCACGATCGA